>JAHBUW010000009.1 GCA_019637875.1 Pseudobdellovibrionaceae bacterium
TCTCTAGAGTGCCCAACTAAATGCTGGCAACTAAAGACAAGGGTTGCGCTCGTTGCGGGACTTAACCCAACATCTCACGACACGAGCTGACGACAGCCATGCAGCACCTGTGAACCGACCCTTGCGGGCGACGGCGTTTCTGCCAATCTTCCGGTCCATGTCAAGCCCAGGTAAGGTTTTGCGCGTTGCATCGAATTAAACCACATACTCCACCGCTTGTGCGGGCCCCCGTCAATTTCTTTGAGTTTTAATCTTGCGACCGTACTCCCCAGGCGGGATACTTAACGCGTTAGCTACGTCACTGAAGGGGTCAATACCTCCAACAACAAGTATCCATCGTTTATGGTGCGGACTACCAGGGTATCTAATCCTGTTTGATCCCCGCACTTTCGGGTCTGAGTGTCAGTGTCTGGCCAGCTATCCGCCTTCGCCTCCGGTATTCCTCCAGATATCTACGTATTTCACCACTACACCTGGAATTCTAATAGCCTCTCCAGCACTCAAGCTCTCCAGTATCAAATGCACTTCCTGGGTTGAGCCCAGGGCTTTCACACCTGACTTAGAGAGCCACCTACACCCGCTTTACGCCCAATGATTCCGAACAACGCTAGGGTCCCTCGTCTTACCGCGGCTGCTGGCACGAAGTTAGCCGACCCTTCCTCACAAGGTACAATCACTTTCTTTTTCCCTTGCAACAGAGCTTTACGAACCGAAGTCCTTCATCACTCACGCGGCGTCGCTGCGTCAGGCTTTCGCCCATTGCGCAATATTCCCTACTGCTGCCTCCCGTAGGAGTCTGGACCGTGTCTCAGTTCCAGTGTGACTGATCATCCTCTCAGACCAGTTAAAGATCGTCGCCTTGGTAGGCCATTACCCTACCAACTAGCTAATCTTACGCGGGCTCATCTTAGAGCGAAAAACCTTTGACCCCTAGAACCTCAGTTCCTGTGGTCTTATGCGGTATTAGCTAATCTTTCGACTAGTTATCCCCCACTCCAAGGCAGATTACCCACGTGTTACTCACCCGTGCGCCACTATGTATTGCTACATCGTTCGACTTGCATGTATTAGGCACGCCGCCAGCGTTTGTTCTGAGCCAGAATCAAACTCTCCAGTTTAAATTCTGTCTTAAGAACAAAGCTTCAAATTTCGCGTTTGCGATTTATTCGAATCATTGTTTTTGGTGTACAAATCTTATTTCTGTACGACTCAATTCACTAGCTATTCAGATTTCAAAGAGCGCTTCAAACTTCGAGCTTTTCAGCTCTTCGTTTCTCAAACTTTCGTTTTTCCGAGAAGCAGAGGTTTATTTCCTCCCCTTCCGCCCGTCAACCCCTTTTTTTAATTTTTTCGAAGATTTTTTTGCTCCGAAAAACATCAAAAGTGGCTGCCTTCGCTCAGGAATCCCATTTTGCCGAAAGCTTCGGCAGAAGCGGGTTTCAAGAGTGTTTGGTGGAGGCAACAGGGATCGAACCTGCGACCTTCTGAATGCAAATCAGACGCTCTCCCAGCTGAGCTATGCCCCCAAACGGCGTGAGAGGCCTTTTGTACTAAGGGAGAAAAAGGGTCAACAGAAAATAAAGAGATGCCCAAACGTCGTTCAGACGCTGGGCTAAGTTATTGAAATGAGGTGGGCAAATTAAGCCGAGGCGCGGAAGGCCGAAGGGGTCAAACGCTCCAACCAGCGGCGTTCGAAGTGCAAATCGAAGCCCGCGAGCTCTCCGCCCTTCAAAATCGCGTGGTACACGCGCTTCAGAATCTCCAACTCGTGCTCCACGAGGGAATCACTCGAGAGAGTTTCTTCGATCGCCTCGAGAACCGAGACGAGATCGGGAGTGGTGACGACCTTCGGAAGCTTCGTCATATCAAGACCCATCACTTGTTCGGGTTTGAAGCCGACAAGATTTTCCGTCAGCAAAACTTTGAGACCCGATTTGAAATTCACCTGAATGAAGACCTTGCCGTCGGTGTCGAAGCGATGAACGACCTCGGAGAGATCTTGCGGATTGAAGCGGAAACACTTTCCGTCGACCGACTGAGTGACTTGCATACGTCCACCATCGGCTTCGATGAAGCTCAGGCCCTGGGCCTGCCCCACGAACGCGGAGACTTCATGAAGAAGCTGGGCGGTATTCACTGTGCTATCCGAGTCGCTCAAACGGAGCCTCCTGTTAACTCACTCATAGCTTCTATCGACGAACGCGATATTGAACTGAAGGAAATCCTGATGAATTTTCTCGGACATTCGCGAGCATACCAGGGTGATACGGGAACCCGGGATTTGTGCCCTCCCGCGCGGGTTTTCAGAGGGGAATCCTCATTCTGAAACAGGCCCTGAGTCCTGCAGGAAAGAATTCCCACGGCACAAGGGCTGTGCTAGAACCGAGTCTCGACAGCAAGGAAATACGATCATGTTGATTACCCGTTGGCAGGCCCCGAACAAACTTTCGCGTGAACAAGCCCAGATGATTCTGGAGGCGGAAGGACTTGAGTCCTTCGAAGAAACCCTCGCCCCGCAAAAGAAGGTGAGCGAGCACCGTCACCCCTTCACCGAGGTCCGCATCATTCTGCAGGGCGAGCTGCTTTACAACATCGCCGGTAATCAAGTGCTTCTACGCGAAGGCGACCGCATCGAGATTCCCGCGAACACCCGCCACTCGCATCTGTGCCAGAGCGGCGAGACCTGCTTTTCGGTCTACGCGCAGAAGATCGTTTAGCGTTTTCAGGCCAATCACGGAGAGAAACGAAAAAACCGGCGGAAGCGCCGGTTTTTTTGTTTTGGAACTCTGGGTTTATTCCGTGGGCTCGGTTCCGGGATCGCGGCTCGCAATCTTCGACTGGCGCAGCCACTGGAGATACTCGATGAGTTTCTTCTCCTGACCGCGACCGGTCCAGCTCATCACGGGCGTTTCGGCGGTCAGGCCTTCGGGCAGGTAGCGCTGCTTCACCCAGCCCCGCGATTCGTTGTGCGGATTTTTGTAGAGATCTTTGCCCTCTTGGGTGAGCGGCGCCGGCACTTTCCACGGATAGCCTTGATCCACCCACTTCGTCGCGTTGCCGGAGCTCACGTAGACCGCGTCGGACTTCGGGCAACTCGCGAGGAAGATCACCGCCTGCGCGATCGTCAGCCGTCCCTCGGGAAGTCCCACCCACTCAAAGCCCTGGGCCGCGGCGACCGCGACCTGCAGCGCGCGCGGCTCGGCGTTCCCGATGTCCTCGGACGCCGAGATGATGAGGCGGCGAAGGATCAGGCGCGGATCGACCCCGCCCTCCATGAGCTGGGTCGCCCACAGAAGGGCCGCATCCGGGTCCGAGCCGCGGATCGACTTGATCATGGCCGAGAGGCCCGAGTGGTAGTCGTCCTCGGGAAGCGCCGGGCGGGTCTGCTCGGACAGGATCTTGAGGGCTTCCTCTTCGGTCAGATCCGTCGCCTGCGACTGCTGGGCCTCCCACAGGAGTTCGAACTGCACGAGCGCGCGCCGGGCATCGCCCGTCGTCGCTTCGGCCACGAACTGCAGAAGCCCCGTCGGAAAGGCGCGCGCGGCCGGCTGGTCCACACGCAAGGTGGCCTCGGCCCTTTCGAGGAGCGGGCGGATCTCGTCCGCGGTCAGCTTCCGAAGCTCGAGCGTGCGCAGGCGGCTACGGAGGGCCGGGCGCAGGAAAAAGACCGGATTTTCGGTGGTCGCGCCGAGCACCACGATGTTTCCCTTTTCCACGGGGTCCAGCAGCGCCTCTTGCTGCACTTTCGTGAGCCCGTGAATCTCGTCGATGAAGACCAGGGTCTGTTTATTCTCCACAAGCTTACGGTGACGTCCTTCCTCGGACAGGGACCGCAACTCGGACACCTTCAGCTCCGAGCCGTGGGCGCGAATCCAGACGCCTTTAAAGTGATTTTCAAGAACGCTCACGATCGAGGTCTTACCGCAGCCCGGAGGACCGTGAAGCAAAAGACTCGGCCAGAATTCACGTCCCGCGAGCTCTTTCAGCCGGGGAAGGACGTGGGTCTGCCCCAAGACGTCGCCCCACTCACGCGGGCGCAGGCGCTCGGCCAGCGGAGAGAGTCCGGAGTTTCGTTCGTTCTGCGTAAAAAGGGTCGGTTCGTTGATCGGCACGTCGTGGATTTAACGGCGATGGCCACGGGGGTCAACGGAAACGGCCCGGTTCCCCGGGCCGTCATACGATCTGGCGGTGAGCGGGAGCGGCAAACTCCGCTTAGAAGATCCCCTGGAACGAGAAGCGGCCGGAAGCGCGTCCCACCAAAGGCGTCTCGCTGCCGTCCGCGCGTTGCTTGATCGCGTAGACGATCATGTTGACCGTCCCGCTGAAAGACGAGCGCAGGGTCCCGTCCGTGGCCCGCAGCCCCCCGACCATGATGGACTTCTGGAAGGGGAAGGTCGCCTGCGCGGGTTTGAGTTTTTCCTCGTCGCGGGAGCCGTTCATCAGGCAGTTCAGATCTTGGCTCGCGATGGTGATCGGCCGGTCGCTGGAGGACAGTCCTCCCGAGACGACGTTCAGCTTCACGTAAACCACCTTCAGCTCGGTATTGGCCTCGCCGTCCCAGGTGATGGTCATGCGGCCCAGGTTCATGTGCAGCGGCGAAACGTCATCCGCCGAAGCATTGTCGATCACCGCGCGGCAGCTTTTGCCGGGCGCATCCAGCAGGATGAACTCCGAAGAGGACAACGCCACGGTGATGTCCCCACCCGTTTGTTGGAGCGGTTGGCACGAGCACAGAAGCGCCACGGCACTCATCAGCGCCGCGCCCCGGATCCCCATTTTGAATTGGCCAAGAGATGTCATCGTCATTGGAAATTCCCTTCCAACACCGCGCCCCTAGAACGAGAAATCGTCAGATTCTCCACTGCTTCCTCCAGTTTGACTCGGAATCACCTGGCTATCAAGCTGGCCGAGGATTCGCGGAGTCAGGAACATCAGCAGCTCGTTCCGCTGCTCGGATTGGTTATTAGATCGAAACAACCAGCCAATGACCGGCAGGCGTCCCAAGCCCGGGACGAGCGTATCAGTATTACGCGCATCATTTTGATAAATCCCGCCGATGACCGCCGTCTGACCGTTCTTCACCATCACGCGAGTCGACGCCTTACGACTGTTGATCGAGGGCGCGCCGTCTTGATTGTTCGCGATTTCCCCCGCGAACTCACGCAGCATATCGATCTTCATCATGACCGCGCCGTCGTTGGTCAGCTGGGGAGTCACTTCCAGCGCGAGTTTCGTGTCCTTGAAGCTGACGGACGTGATCGTCGAGCCGTTCGAGATCTGCGTCTGCCGCACCGGAATCTGCAGGACCTGCTCGATGTTCGCTTTTTCGTTATGCATGGTCACGATCCGCGGTGAAGATAGAACGCGGACTTTCCCCTCTTGCTCGAAGAGGTTCAGCGTCGCATTCAGATCCCCCAGGATATCGAAGGTCCCGAGGTTGAATCCCAAGGTCATGGAGCGGTTCGCGGGCACGTCCGGGTTCACCGAGAAGTTGTTGTTCATACGGACCGGCCCCTGCGAACTCGAAAGCACGTTGCGGCCCGAGCCGATTTGGGTCGGCGCCCCCGTGAAGTTCCACTGAATTCCCATGGACTCTTCGGAGTTCTCGACGGCTTCGACGATTTTACCCTCGATCAAGACCTGCTGCGGAGGCACGTCGAGCGACTGCACCACTTTCGCGGCACGATCGATGTTTTCCTCGAAGTCCGTGATGATGAGCGCCGAAGTCCGGGGATCCGAAACGACGGTTCCCGTTTTGGAGAGCATATTCTTGATCTGCTTCTCGAGGTCTTCGACCTTCGCGTAGTTCACCTGCAGCGTGCGCACCTTCGGGGCCGCATTCTGACGGCGCTGGGCCTGCAGGTCGAAAGAGTCTTTCTCTTCTTTCTGGATGTCCGCGATATTCGCGATCCGCAAGACGTTGCCGCTGCGGGTGTAGCCGAGCTTCTTCGTTTTCATCAGCAACACGAGCGCTTGATCCCAAGGGACGTTCTTCAATTTCACGCTGACTTTCCCGTCGACGCCGTCCGCGAGGATCAAGTTCACGTTCGCTTCGTCGGAAATCAACTTGAAGACTTCGCGGACTTCGACTTCATCCGTTTCGATCGAGATCTTTTTGCCGTAGAAAGTCTGGTTGTTGGCCAAGAAGTCCTCGAGATTTTCCGAAGTCATCAGCTTCGACGGCGGAATGTCGGACTCGGTCGGCCCCTCGTCGTAGTTCTCTTGGTCCATCGAGGTGTTTTGCGCCATGCTGTCCGACGAAGGCATCGGCGGCGACGTCACGACCAAAAGGGCGTTCCCCTCGGCCTGAATGACCGGCTCCGGGCTGTTCGGACGCAGTTGGACGACGACACGGGTGGTGGTGCTGCCCGCGTTCTGGTAAGCGTCGACCGCCCCGACGGTGCCGCCGAAATCGCGTGTGTTCAACGGGCGCTTCAAACGCGCCGGCAACTTCGAGTTCGGGATCTCGATGACGAACTGATTCGTGTCCGAATTCAGGCGTTGGTTGAACTGCATCGGACCGTCGCCCTGAACGACCACCGTGCCGCCGTTGTCGTTCGCACGGAACTGAAGTTCGGTGATATTGACGATTTGTCCCGTGGGCTCGCCCATCGCGGGCTCATCCCCCATGGGAGGCTGCTGCGCCATCGGATCGGAACCGGGGATGTCCGTCGGCGGAATTTCGGCCGGGGGAATCTCTTCCACCGGAGCGTCCCCTTGCGCCTGCTGGTCCATCGGCGCTTCTTCCGCCGGAAGGCCGAGCGGATCTTCACCCGCGAACGAATCGCCGCCACCGGGATCCACGGCCGCATTGCCGTCTTCGCTGGGCGCTTCTTCGAATTGCGAGAACTCATCCGAGCCGCCACCGCCGGAGCTGTCCTCGGCGATTTCACCTTCGATCGCGTCTTCCGCTTCGGTGCCGAAATCGCCGCCGGCGTTATCGCCCGAAGACTCGAAATCCGAGAAATCATCCGCCGCGACGTCTTGTTCGCCTTCAGGGCTATCCACGGACTGCGTCGAGCAACCGGTCACCATCGCGAAGATGACGATCGCCGAGATCCCCAGGCGCATACTTTTTTTGAATCCGTCCATGGCCACTCCTATCCGGGTCCGCATCCTTGCGGTCCCGCGCAAATCTACTTCCGCATTCCAATCACCCGGGTGTTCGCATTCACATACGTTCCATCCGGATTCGGCTCCGCCACCACGATTTCGCTTTCACGAATCGCCACGACGACCGCTCCTTCACGTCCCAAGCGGATCTTCTTACGAATCACGTACGTCTTTTTGTCGCCCGCCAGGATCATCGCCCGCGGTTCGCGCACGCTCCACATCACCGCGACGAGTTTGTACTCGCTGAGCGGGAAGGCCTGGAGCGGATCTTGCGCGTTGTAATCCAGCTCGGTCACGGGCCGCGCTTCCTCCAGAGGAATTTCGGGGCGCCCCTGTCGCGAGGGGAAGAACGGATCGCGCAAGCCTTCGGGGTTGTAAATGAAACCCTCGGGATTCACGTTCCGTTGCATCAGCGCATCGGGAGTCTGCATGTCCAGACCTTCCCCCGGAGGCAGATCCGGTGGCATCGCCTGCCCCTCGGGAAGCGGCATATCCGACGGCGGCGGCGCCCCCATCATATCGGGCGGCAAAGCATCCGACGGAGGAGGCAAAGACCCGTCCGCAGGCGGCGGCAAATCCATGGCCGGCGGCAAAGCATCGCTCGGCGGCGGGAGCGCGCCGTCGACCTGCGCTTGCGCGCTCGAGCCGCGGCCGCTGGCGAAGTAAAGTCCGCTAGCGACGCCTAAAAGCATCATGCCCGCGGCGATTCCCTTTTGGATGGAGAGCTTGGAATTCATCTTCCGGCCCCCCGGCGCGAATTGCTGCGCTTCTCTTTCGCTTTCGGCTCGGGTCCGACGAACTTGAAGCTCGCGATCTCGGCGTCCATGGTCATGCGGTTCGCCGCGGTTCCGCCACGGCGCTTTTCCGTGGGACCTTCGAAAGTAAACGACCGAACGCGGTACACGCGCTCGATCGTGGAAAGATTGAAGAAAAACATCGTCATTTCCGAGAAGCTGCCCTCGGCGGTCACGCGGATGGGATACGACTCAAGGATGTCCTCGCGAATCGCCGCTTTCGGCTCTTTCGTTTTGATGGTGATCCCCGACGTTTTCGCCATCGTATCGACGGTACGGATAACTTCCGCGGAATCCAGATCCGTCGGAATCTGCGAGGACACGATCTGGAACTGTTCCGAGAGCGCCTTGTAGCTGGCCTCAAGCTGCGAGCGGCGGGCGAGGGCGCGGTCGGTCTCTTTCTCTTTTTCGCGCTCGACATCGAGCTGCTTGCGCGTTTCGGCGATACGGCGACGAACCGCCGATCCGTCGTCGTAAGCCGCGCCGTAATAGATTCCGGTGATGATCAAACCGATCACCAAAGCTTTACCCGTCGTGAGGCTAGCGATGCGCGCGAGAATAGGATTCATTGGGACCGATCCATGTTACAGACAATTTCGAATCTTTTGACCGCGCCAATTTCCGCAACCGTCGCTTCGGTGGATCTGACCAATTGAATTTCTTTAAGGTAGGCACTCCGCTGCAGACCTTCCATGAAGGTCGTCAGTTCAGAGTCCGTCGTGGCATATCCCGCGATGCTGAGGCGGCCTTGATTCAGATCCATCCGTTGCAGCCAGACTTTTTCGGGAATTTCGCGTTGAATATAGTCCAGCACCCGAACCTCACGTAGACGATCGCGCTTGATCGCTTCGATGGCATTGATTTGGTTTTGCAGGACCGTTTGCTCGGACTCGAAACGCGCGATCTCTTTCACGACGTCCGCGGCGCCGACGTTCTTCTTCTTCACTTCGTCGAGCTGACGGCGAAGGGACGTCGCCGACGAGCGAAGCGGGGGCACGTTCGACTGCTCGTAAATGTAAAGGGCCAGTACGCCGATCAACATCAACACCAAATTGATGAGCAATGTGCGGTTCGTGTTGTCTACGCTCGCGAATTCATCCGCCAGGCCCGCATCCGAGATGCCCCCCGAGCGCAACGAGAAGTTGCCGAGCCCACCGCCCGACTTCTTTCCGCCCATCCCTTTTTTGGCGAGGTTGACCTTAATCATCCGTCGCCCAGCTTTCTGAGCCCCAAACCGAACGCCACCGCGCAGAAGGGCGCGATCTGCTCCATGTACATGGTCGAGATTTTTTTATTCCCTGAAACCACGCGCTGGCAGGGATTTAAATATTCGAAATTAAGGCGGGTCGCTTGCGACAAATTCCGAATCAAGCCCGGCGTCGCGGCCGCGCCCCCCGTGTAATAGACCTGCGAGATATTCAATCCGCCGGAGCTTCCCGCGAAGAAATCGAAGCTGTTGCGAATCTCTTCGGAAAGCACTTCGGTCGTCGAGCTGAGAACGCTGTGGACTTCGTCCGGCACCGCGCCGCCCGAAGCGGCCGACAGCTTCAACGACTCGGCCTCGCCCAAAGACACGCCCATCTCTTTGTGGATGTCGTTGGTGTAGTTCTGCCCGCCGATCGGCATATCACGGCAGAAGACAACTTCGCCGTTCGCCACCACGACAAAATTCGTGATCGCCGAGCCCACGTTGATCAAGCCGACGGCCTGCCCTTCCGGACGGCCGTAGTTGAATTCGAAGACGTTCGCGAGAGCGAACGCGCTGACGTCCAGAACCCCCATCTTCAGATCGGCGTTCTGCACGACTTGATAGTACTCGGCGACGAGCTCGTTCTGCGCGGCGATCAGCAGGATGTCCATCGTCTCGGAGGCTTCTTTGGGATTGATCACATGGTGCGCGAGCGAGATCGAGTTCACGTCGAAGGGGATGTACTGCTCGGCTTCCCATTTCACCTGTTCGTTCACGAGCTTCAAATCGATCCGTGGAATCGTGATCTTCTTCACGATGACGGCGGTACCGAACATGCCGACCGCGGCGTTTTTGCGTTTGGCTTTGATTTCGGCGCAGACGGTTTTGATCGCGACCGCCAAAGAACTGACATCCGCGATGTCCCCACCGTTAATCGAGTTCGGTGGCGTCTGGATCATGCCGAAGTTCACGAGCTTCGCCCCGCTCTTCGAGACGTCGAGTTCGGCCACTTTGATGGAGCTCGAGCCAATGTCGAGTCCTAACACTTTATTGGCGCTGAAAAACACGACGATGATCCCCCAACAGAAAGTCCTATTCTGATCTTCAAATTATTGAATTCACATGTTTCGTTGTCAAAGCGAAGGGGCTGGACGGACGAAAGGAGCCCCCAGCTCTGGCACGAAGTCCAGCCGAACGGATATTTCCTGGTCTAGGTCCAGGTGGGATGTAGGTCCAGTTCCCTTATCCCGGAGGCGGGAAAAGCCAAGCGAGGGAGCTCGTCGAGATCCAATCCCCCGCAAAAAGCAGAATGAGTGCCGCCAGCGCCAGGTAAGGCCCGAAGGGAATCACGGCCTTCATTCCCGATTTATCCCGCAAGGCGACGATCAAGCCGCCCACGCTGCCGAGAATGCTGCTGCAAAGAATGACGAAGGGAATGCTCTGCCAGCCGAGCACGGCGCCGATCCAGGCCAGAAGTTTCATGTCGCCACCGCCCATGCCGTCTTCTTTGCGCACAAGAAAGTAAACGTAAGCGAGTGACCACAGAAAACCGTAACCGAACACCGCGCCGATCAGAGCGTCCCAGAAACTGCGATCGGGATTTAGGGCGCCGCCCACGAGCCCGATCACGATTCCCGAAAGCGTCAAGATATCCGGCAGCAGAAAGTGATCAAGGTCGATCACCGAGGCCGTCACCAGCGCGAAGATGAAAGGCAAACTTTCCGCGAAACTCCAAGTCCACCCGAAGCGCCAGAAAGCGAGCGCGAAAAGCGTCCCCATCAACAGTTCGACCATCGCGTAGCGAATCGAAAACTTCGCGCCGCAGTTGCGGCACTTCCCCCGCAGGATGAACCAGGTCAGGATCGGGATATTGTCGTACCAAGCGATCTGCTTTTTACAGGAGTTGCAGCGGCTGCGGGGGGTGACGACGCTTTCCCCCTCGGGCCAGCGGAGGATGAAAACGTTCGCGAAACTTCCCCAAAGCGCACCGAACACGAAGAAAAAAACGATCCCGTAAATCGGCGGAAGCGCCGTGATAAGCTCAAACAAGGTCCCTCCGAGAGAAGGACCATGACGCCAGCACCAAGAACAGCGCGAGCCAAAGTCCAAAGTGCAAACTTAGCATCGCGGCGGTCACTTCGGCCGCCCCGATTTCCAAAAATCTTTCCGAACGGAAATTCAGCAAATACAAATTCGGGAAAACCCGCTGGAACACGTCCGCGAGCGCCTCGAACTCTTGGCTTTTCTGCTTTTCCGCGAGGAACTTCATTTCTTCGAGCCAGTTCCCAACCAGGAAAAGGCCGATGCCGCCGAAGACCGCCACGATGGGGCGTACCCATTGCGCCAGGAACAGCACGAACGCGAGCAGCACGAGGTTTTCGGCGAACATGCCAAGCAGGACCGCCGCGAATCGGCCCGCCGGAGCCTGGCCGCCCAAAAGCAAATACAGCAGTATGCCCTGCAGGAAAATGTGCGCGCCCACGAGGAGCGCCACCCCCAGGAATTTCCCGAGCAGGAAAGCGGTGCGACTGACCGGACGCGCCAGCACCATCAAACAGGTCTGACGATCGATTTCACGCTGGAGGGTGAACGCGCCTTGAAAAATAACGAGGCCGAATGCCGTCCAATGAATCGCCCCGAAACCGAGGTGAATCAAAATCCGGCGCTGTTCATCCAGCGACAGCGATCCCAGGAAGGATGACAGGACGACGAGGACGATGGCCGAAAAGAAAAGCAGCGAAACCGTCCGGTCACGGACCATTTCACGCAAGACATTGGCGGTCAGCACCCAAATCGTTCTCATGAGCCGCTGTCCTTCGTGCCGCGCAGGGATTTAAATGCGATCTCGAGACCGACGTGCTCGCTGCCCATCCCCAAGATGCGCGCGTTCTGCCCCTGGAGTCCCTGCAGGGCTCCGATCACTTCCTCTTGTTCGCAAATGAGCTCCGAGGGCGAACGTTCCGTCGGAAGCTGGTACGCGATCCGCACGCGACTGGTCCCGCGCCCGACGAGATCGAGCGTGGGTCCCTGATAAAGAATTTTTCCTTGATCAATCACGATCAGGTCTTCGCAAAGTTCTTCGACATCGCTGAGGTAGTGCGTGCTGAAAAATACCGTGCGTCCGCGCTTCTTTTCTTCGCGCAGAATGTCTTTGATCAGGTAACGACCGTCGGGATCGAGCCCCGACATCGGTTCGTCCAGAATCAACATTTCCGGATCGCGCAGCAGCGCCTGCGCGAAGCCCACCCGTTGCATCATCCCTTTGGAGAACGTGCGGATGCGCTTGTGTTCGGCGTGACGCAAGTTCACGCGATCGAGCGCGCGCGCCCCGGCCTGCGGAAAGTCCGCGCCCCCACCCGTCAGCTCCCAATGAAACTTCAAAAATTCGTGCGCGGTCAGATATTCATAAAGATAAGGACGCTCGGGAAGATAACCGATCTTCGAACGCACGCTCAGGTCCGACTGCGGTCGACCGTAGATCGAGACCTCGCCCCGCTGGGCGTGGATAAAACCGAGAACGCACTTCAGGCTTGTCGTTTTGCCGGAACCGTTCACACCGATGAAACCGGTCGTGACGCCCGCGCGGACGCGAAAAGAAACGTCGAAAAGCACCTGACGGGACTTTTCAAACGCGGACCCAGGGAAAGATTTGTTCAGGCCCTCGACCTTGAGGGCGAACTCTTCACTCATCGTGCCGCTATTGCAGCACGATCGAACTCTCTATTGCAAGGCAATGAGCTCACTCATTGCAAAGCAATGGAATTAGACAACGGGGACACTTCGAACTGACCGGTCCGGGCATTTTTCAGCGCGAGGATGAACGCCTCGGCCGTGTCGGTTTCGGTCAAGCACGGCAGCATCAGATCGATGCACGCGCGACGAATATCGAAGCTCGCTTCCACCGACTTGCGACCGCGGGTCGTGTTGATCACGAACGACACGTTGCCCGAACGCAGACGATCGACGCAATGCGGTCGACCTTCGTGAACTTTGCGGAGCGCGAGCGCCTCGACACCGTTGTCCTGCATGTACTTCGCCGTTCCGCTGGTCGCCGAGATCGTGTAGCCAAGCGACACGAGCTCTTTCGCGAGGCCAAGCATCTTCTCTTTATCCTTTTCCCGCAGCGAGAAGAAGACTTCGCCGCCCGCCGGGAAAGTGACCTGACTCGACAAGAGCGCCTTCATGAGCGCCTCGGGGTAACTTTCGCCGCGGCCCATGCTTTCGCCCGTCGATTTCATCTCGGGGCCCAGGATCGAGTCCGCCTCCGGGAATTTTTTGAACGGGAAGACGACGCCTTTCACCGCGACTTGATCGCCCAGACGCCAGCTCAAGGGAAGGCCGGGCAGCTCGGCTTTACGCATCCCGAGCGTCGCGTGGACGCCGAGATCGATGAGCGGCATGCCGGTCGCCTTCACGATGAAGGGCACCGAACGCGAGCTGCGGGGGTTCGCCTCGAGCACGTAGATGACGTCATCTTTGATCGCGAGCTGCAGGTTCAAATGCCCCAGGACGCCGATGCGGTTGGCGAGCTGGATCGACAGCTGTTCGATTTTTTCGCAGGTTTCATCTTTCAAGCGCTGCGGCGGCAAAACCCCCATCGAGTCGCCCGAGTGCACGCCCGCGGCCTCGATATGCTCGACCACGCCGCCGATCACGCACCAGTCGGGACCGCGGACCAAGTCCACGTCCACTTCCAACGCGCCCTCAAGGAACTGATCGATCAGGCAAGGACGATCCGGCCCGAAGGCCTCGGCGTGACGTTCGAAGTAAGAAACGAGTTCTCCGTCCGTTTCGATGACCTCCATCCGGCGCCCCCCGAGCACGAAGCTGGGACGGCAGATCACGGGGTAACCGAGTTCGGGCATGACGTTCAGCGCTTCGTCGATGTCCGCGGCCATCGCCGATTTCGGGATGGCGAGGTTCAGCTCGCGGCAAATTTTCGCGAACAGGCCGCGATCTTCCGCCAAGTCGATGACGTCCATGCTGGAACCCAAAAGCTTGAATCCACGGGCCAAAAGACCCCGCGTGAGATTGATCGGTGTCTGTCCACCGAGCTGCGAAACGAAACCGTCGACGCGCGCGAACTCCAGAACGTCGGTCAGATGCTCGAGCGTGAGCGGCTCGAAGAACAGGTAGTCCGAGGTGTCGTAATCCGTCGAAACCGTTTCGGGATTCGAGTTGATCATCGCGACCTTATGGCCCAGCCGCTGGAACGCGCGCACGCCACGAACGCAGCTGTAGTCGAACTCGATCCCCTGCCCGATGCGGTTCGGCCCGCTGCCGATGACGGCGACGACGTTTTTCGGCTCGAGTTCGAAAGTCGGCGCCGACCAGTACGTCGAGTAGAAATAAGGCGTCTCGCTTTTGAATTCGGCGGCGCAGGTGTCGACCTGCTGGAAGCTGGCCTTCACGCCCAGCTCGCGCCGCAGATTGAAGATCTCGTCCTCGCTGCGTTCGGTGAGTTTGGCGATGCGGGCGTCCGAAATTCCGAAACGTTTCGCGCGCAGCAGCTGCGGAGCCTTCAGCGCGGCCTTCGGGTCGGCCTTGATCTCGTTTTCGAGGCGGATGACGTCTTCGATTTTTTCGAGGAAGTAGGGATGGATCTGCGTGAGCTCCGCGAGTTCCGCGACCGTCTTCCCGTCGCGCATCGCTTGGAACAGGTGGAATATCCGGCGGCTGTTCGGGAACGAGATCTTCTCGAGTTCGCAGGCGATCTCGGGCACGCCCTCGGGATGCCCCTCCAGCGAGTGCAGCGCCTTCATCATCGACTCTTGCAGCGTGCGACCAATCCCCATGACTTCGCCGACCGACTTCATCTGCGTCGTCAGGATGTCTTTCGCGCCGGGGAATTTCTCGAACGCAAAACGCGGAATTTTGGTCACGACGTAGTCGAGCGCCGGCTCGTAGCAACTGGGCGTCACCTTCGTCACGTCGTTGCGGAGCTCGTCGAGCGTGTAGCCCACCGCGAGCAGGGCCGCGATCTTGGCGATCGGGAAGCCGGTCGCTTTCGACGCCAGAGCGGAAGAGCGGCTGACCCGCGGATTCATTTCGATGACGACGCGCTGGCCGGTCACGGGATGGGTGGCGAACTGGATGTTCGCGCCGCCCGTTTCCACGCCGACCTCGTTCAGGATTTTGCAGGCTTCGTCGCGCATCGATTGGTATTCGGCATCGGTCAACGTCTGCTGGGGCGCGACCGTGATGGAATCGCCGGTGTGGACGCCGCAGGGATCGAAGTTCTCGATGGTGCAGACGACGACGAACGTGCCCGCGCGGTCACGCATGACCTCGAGCTCGAATTCTTTCCAGCCCAGGATGCTCGCTTCCACAAGGACCTCGCTGGTCGGGCTTTCGTGGAGTCCCGTCGCGAGCATGGTTTTGTACTCTTCGGGCGAATAGGCGATGCCGCCCCCGCCCCCGCCGAGCGTGTAGTTCGGGCGCAGGACGATCGGGTAGCCCAGGCGATCGCCCGCCTCGACGCCTTGCTCGAAGGTGCGCACCATTTCCGAGGCGGGATATTTCGCGCCGACTTTGTCCAAGATTCCGCGGAAGGTTTCACGATCTTCCGCCGCGCGAATGACTTTCGGATCCGCGCCCAACAGCTTCACGTTGTACTTTTCGAGGATGCCTTCCTCGTGCAGCGCGAGCGCGAGGTTCAACGCCGTTTGGCCGCCCAGCGTGGGGATGACCGCGTCGGGGCGCTCCTTCGCGATGATTTTCTCGAGGAAGGGCGTCTTCAGGGGCTCGACGTACACGCGCGTCGCGATCTCGGGATCGGTCATGATCGTCGCGGGGTTCGAATTCACCAGGATGACTTCAAGTCCCTCTTTCATCAGCGCCTTGCAGGCTTGAGTTCCGGAGTAATCGAATTCGCAAGCCTGACCGATGACGATGGGGCCAGAACCGATGATGAGGACGCGTTTCAATTCTTGACGACGGGGCATGTTCGTCTCCTTAAGCGCGGGCTTCGTCCGAGTAAATCTTCTGCACGGAAACGTGTTTGTACTGTTCCGTGCGCATGTTCATTTTCAAAAGGCGGAGCATGAGATCCTGCGGACTGAGATCCGGATCTTTGCGATGCGCTTTCACTTCGGCCAGGATGTACTTGCGCGCGTCCTGCGGATGGAAGCAAAAGCCGCGCATGAAAATCCAATTTCCACCGTTGGGAACCAAACGCGCTTCGAAGATCTGTTCACTTTCCACGCCGAAACCGAAGTTCGGGTTCACGATCTGCAGTTTTTCGTTTTTCAGCAGATCCAGGAAGATCACGGTGTCGCCCTTGGTCTTCACGTACTCGAACAGACCGTGGCGATGGTGGCGCATGTGATCGATCAGGACGATCTCTTCCGGATCGAACCGCAGTTCACGCGTCAGGAAAAGCGACTCCAAAGGCGTTTGGCGAAAGCCGTTCAACGAGCGCGTGAAAAAGTACCAGTCGAAAAACTGCGACATCCGCATTTCGAACTGGGGTGAAGACTCTTCCGGCACCGAAAGCGGCTGGAAGAAACGCACTTTCGCGTCCTGAACCTCGTCTTTGTGCAAGGGACCCGCGAAGTGCGCGAGCGACTTCTGAATCACCGCCGCGTAATCGCCGAACAGCTCTTTCGGAGTTTTAATCGTCATGACTTCCCTTTCATGGGTTGGTCCTGGATCATCTGACCCACGAAGAAATCGAACAGCGGACTCGCATCGTGCGGACCCGGGCGGCTCTCCGGATGGTATTGGATTCCCAGACACTTCCGCTCGGCCGAAAAAAGACCCGCCACGGTCATGTCGTTGAGATTCGTCTGCGTGACCTTCACGTCTTTCGGCAACGTGAGCGGGTCGACCGCGTAGCCGTGGTTCTGGCTGGTCATGTACACGCGGTTCAGCAGATCGTCCTTGATCGGATGATTGCTGCCACGGTGACCGAACTTCAGCTTGTAAGTCTTCGCGCCCAGCGCGAGGCCCAGAATCTGGTGCCCCATGCAAATCCCGAAGACCGGCAGTTCGCCGATGAGCGAGCGCACGGTTTCCGGAGCTTTTTGGACATCCGAAGGATCGCCGGGGCCATTCGTCAGCATCAGCCCCTGGGGTTTCACGGCCAAGATCTCTTCCTTCGTCGCCCGCGAAGAGAACACGGTCAGCTCCGAGCAGCGCTGCTCGAGCTCGCGCAAGATGTTCTCCTTCGCGCCGAAATCCATGACGGCGAGTTTAGGTCCCGCGGGATTGGTCCCGCGGCGGACTTCGACGCCACGGCGTGAGGCGGCCCAAACCCAGTCTTTGTCTTTCACTTTTTCTTTGGCGATGAGATCGCGCGCGAGGGCCCGCGCTTCGTCCTCTTTTTCGGCTTTCACGAGGGCGCCCCAGGGGGTTCCGCCTTCGCGTAGACGCAAGGTCAGACGGCGCGTATCGAGTTCCGCCATCGAGGGGATGCCGAATTCGGCCAGCCGATTGACCCAGGTCTTATCGCGTTCGTTGTCCTGGATCTGGAGCGCCATGAAGCCTTGGATCCAGTATTTGCGCGACTCCCAGACCGCTTTGTCGACGCCGTAGTTGCCCATCATCGGCGCGGTCATCAGAACGATCTGCGAGTAGTACGAGGGATCGGTCGCGATTTCTTCGTAACCCGAGTGCGAGGTGTTGAAGACGACTTCGCCGGCACGGTTTTCACCGCCCTTCCAGACGCCTTCGAAACTTTCGCCGGACTCAAGAATCAAAAAGCCCTTCATTGCAAATCCCCTTTCAGCACCGCACGGAGGAGCGCCTCACGCAACCACACGCCGTGCGCGACCTGGTCCAAAATCAAACTACGATGGTCACGATAGACCTCGGTGTCCAGCTCGACCCCGTGATTGACGGGGCCGGGATGCAGAATCAACGTCGACTCCGGAATCCGCGCCAGATGTTCTTTCGTCAACGCGAAGTCGCGGCGAATCTCCGCCAGAATCTTCGAATCGCTCGCTCCCGAGCCGTGCCGTTCATTCTGATAGCGAAGCGCGATCACCACGTCCGCCCACTCGAGCGCCTCATTCACATTCGCAAAACGTGCGACGCCCGAATCCGGAAGCATCGAAGCGGGGCCGCAGAAACGAACCTCGCCCCCGAACTTCGGCCACAACTCCAGATGGGATCCCGCCACGCGGCTGTGTTTCAGATCCCCCAGAAAAACGACCTTGAGACCTTCGAGGGGACGGCGCTCGCCGATGGTGAACAGATCGAGCAAGGCCTGCGTGGGGTGCCCGCGCTTCCCCCAACCCGCGTTGATCACCGGAATTTTGAAGTCCCGCGCGAAAGTGTCCAAAGCCAGCTCATCGCCCCCGCGCACGATCATCACCGAAGGCCCCATCGCCGCCACATTGGCGAAGGTATCCTCGGGCGTTTCGCCCTTTTCCATGGAGGTCCCCGCCCCACCTTGGAAAACCAAGGGGCCGAGCCCCGCACGGTAACAGGCCGATTCGAAGCTCAAGCGCGTACGCGTGCTGGCCTCGAAGAACAAAAGGGCCGCGGTTTGGCCCAAAAAATCGGGACGACCGGGTTTATTTTTAAGGGAACGCGCCAGGGAAAAAAGGCTCTCCGTTGATGTTTTGGAGATTCCGCTCAGAGAGAGTAGGCCGTTGGTCATTAAAAACCCAAGCTAGCGGCCACCCCGGCCCCCGTCAATGAAACCCGTGTCAGTTCTTTTGCAATTTGGGTCAAGACGCTTCTCGAGTGAAAAAGCGACTAATCGACGCGCATCCAAAGGCGGTCCGTGCGCACCGAGGGCGGCCACTTCGCTTTCGAGCCCGCCCAGTCCAGGGACAGCCAGATCAAAAACACGCGGCCCTCGATCCGCTCGAGCGGGACCGAGCCCCAGTACCTGGAGTCATCGCTCGAATCACGGTTGTCGCCGAGAAGGAAAACCTGTCCCTGGGGCACCAAAATCGGCCCGAAATCCTGGCGGACCGCGTTCCGCTTGAGCAGAACCTCGCGGGCTCCCTCCGTGGCCATCTCACGGTAAACGTCGAGACCGTCAAAACCGGGAAGGTCGCGGATCAGTGACGCGTCCCCGGGCTCGTACTTCATTTGCACGCCGTTCACTTCGAGCCGACCCGCTTTGATCTGCACCAGATCACCCGGCAGCCCGATGACGCGCTTCACATAGTTCACGCGTGGTTGATCCGGAAAGGTGAAAACGACCACTTGGCCACGGCGGGGGGCCTCGATGCCCACTTTGATTTGCGTCAGCGGAATTTTCAGGCCGTAAGGAAGTTTGTAACTGAAAATGAAGTCACCCGGCTTGAGCACCGGCGCCATCGTGCTGGTCGGGACACGGTAGCCCGAAACGACGAACGTGCGCACGACCAGCGCGAGCAGCACGGCGATCAAAATGCTTTCGACGTAGTCCTGCCAACGGCGCAGGCCTGGAGAGTTCTTCTTCACACGTTGTTTAGTCTACGCGCTCATGAATGGATGTCAAAAGGCGGGTCCAGCGAATCGTTTCTGGATCGCAAACGAAAGGCGCCGTCGCCAGCGTGTCCCGGCACGCGAGCCAAATGAAAGATGCACGTCCCAGGACATTGTCGCGGGGAACGAAGCCCCACACGCGCGAGTCCGCCGATTCGTCGCGGTTATCCCCCATGACAAAAAGGGAGTCGGGCGGCACCTCGAAGTCCTCGGCGGGATTCTGGATCATGTCTTCGTCCGCTTGAAAGCGCACCCAGTGGTCATTCTCGGTGAAGTATTCGTAATCGTGATCGGCGCCTTCTTCCGGCGACCGAATATCATCCGGCAAAGAGGACAGATCCGCTTTCGCCCGGCGCGCGACTTCTTTTTCGTTGATGAAAAGACGGCGACCGTCGACGCGAATGCGATCTCCGGGAAGTCCGATGACCCGCTTCACGTAAAAGACTTCGGGATTTTCCGGATAGTGAAAAACGATGACGTCGCCACGGGCGGGCGCGCGCCAAGTGACCATCCACTGCCGCGAGAACGGAACCCGAATTCCGTAAGAGAGCTTATTCACGAAAACGTGATCGTGGATCAGCAAGGTCGGAATCATCGACCCCGAAGGGATCACGTAGGGTTCGATCAACAGCCAACGACTGATGGCGATCAGAAAGATCGGCAGGAAGAAAGAAAACAGGGCCCGGGGCCATGTCGTTTTCAGGCTGGTCCCGGTCGGCGCGGACATGCGCGACTCAATTCACGCCGTGGAAGAAACGGGTCCAGCGCAAGGTCAGCGGGTTACACAGGATGTTCACGACCGGCAGGGTCTCTTCGCACGAGAGCCAGACGATGCTCGCCCGCCCCAGGATCAGGTCACGGTGGAGCATGCCCCACACGCGGCTATCCGAGGAGTTGTTGCGGTTGTCGCCCATCATGAAGAAATGCTCGGCCGGCACGGTCACCGGACCATAGGTATCGAAGTTTTCGCCCTTGCGGACCAGAATGGAGTGCTCTTTGTTTTCGAGCACTTCCGTGAAGTGCACGTAGTTTTCCAGAACGTCCTGGCGTCCGCCGTCGGTACCGAGGTCTTCGTCACGCATCCACTGCAGATCGTCGTTCGACACCGGGGGCTTGCGCTCCATGGGTTTGTCGTTGATCCACAAGACGCCGTTTTCATAGAAGATCTTATCGCCCGGAAGACCCACGATCCGCTTGATGTAGAAGATGTCGGTGTCGTTCGGATATTTGAAGACGATGACTTCGCCGCGCTGGGGTTCGTTGAAGCGGGTCATCCACTTCGAGCTGAACGGAACGCGCAGACCGTAGGTGAACTTGTTCACGAAGATGTGATCGTGGATCAAAAGCGAAGGCAGCATTGAACCCGAGGGGATCACGTAGGCTTCGAAGAAACCCCAACGGATGAACAGGGCCAGCAGAACCGCCAGCGCGATCGAGCCCCAGCCTTCTTTCCAGAAATACGCGCTCCGGATATTCCAGGTGTCCGCGTTTTTAGAGGTGTCGGTCTGAGTCTCGGTCGGTTTTTCAGCCACTTAATCTTCGACTTTCAGAATGGCCAAGAAGGCTTCTTGCGGGACATCGACCGTGCCGATCTGCTTCATCCGCTTCTTTCCCTCTTTTTGGCGTTCAAGAAGTTTACGCTTCCGAGAAATATCTCCCCCGTAACACTTTGCGGTCACGTCTTTACGCAAAGCTCCGAGAGTCTCGCGCGCGATGATCTTCGCGCCGATCGCCGCCTGAATCGCGACTTGGTACTGCTGCCGAGGAATGAGTTCTTTCATCTTTTCCGTGAGCTTGCGACCCTTCGTCACCGCCTTCGAACGGTGGACGATCAACGAAAGCGCGTCGATGGCCTCGCCGTTGATCAAGACGTCCATTTTCGCGAGGTCGGACTCTTCGAAGTCCATGAATTCGTATTCCATCGAGGCGTAGCCTTTGGAAATCGACTTCAAGCGATCGTAGAAATCCATGACGATCTCGTTCATCGGCAGTTTGTACTCGATCATGACTTTCTTTTCGGTCACGTAATCGAGCTTCAACTGCACCCCACGCTTGTCCTCGCACATCTTGAGGATCGCGCCGATGTATTCGGTCGGCGTGTGGACCGTCATCTTCACGTAGGGCTCTTCCATCTTAAGGATTTTCGGCTCGGGCGGAAGCTGCGACGGATTGTCGAGAGTCATGTGCGTGCCGTCGGTCAAATGGACTTGGTAAACCACCGTCGGCGCCGTCGTGATGAGGTTCAAGTTGAACTCACGCTCCAGACGCTCCTGAACGATCTCCATGTGCAAAAGCCCCAAGAAACCGCAGCGGTAGCCGAAGCCCAGGGCTTGGGATTTCTCGACTTCGAAAGTCAAAGACGAGTCGTTCAAGCAAAGTTTGTCGAGAGCGTCGCGCAGGCTTTCGTATTCGCTGGCCACCACGGGGAACAGCCCCGCGAAGACCATGGGCTTCACGCGCTGGAAGCCGGGCAAAGGCGCGGCCGCCGGCTTCTTCGAGTCGGTGACCGTATCCCCGACTTTCACGTCACGGATGTCCTTGATCCCGCAGATGATGAAGCAGACTTCGCCGGCTTCGGCGCCTTCGATCATTTGTGGGAAAGGAGCATACTTACCGATGCGCAAGATCTCGTAGTCACGATCGGTCGCCATGAACTTGATCTTGTCGCCCTTCTTGAGACGACCTTCGACCATACGGACCAAGACGACGACGCCCTGATAAGCATCGAACCAGGAATCGAAGATCAGTCCGCGCATCGGCGCGTTCGGATCGCCCTTCGGCGGCGGTACGCGTTTCACGACGGATTCGAGAATATCGCGAATGCCGACTTTCTCTTTCGCCGACGCCTTGATGATGTTCGTGCAGTCCAGGCCGATCGTTTCTTCGATCTGCTTCGTGACCCCTTCGGGGTCCGCGGCGGGCAGGTCGATCTTGTTCAGGACGGGAATGATCTCGAGATCGTTCTCGATCGCGAGGTAAACGTTCGCGAGGGTTTGCGCCTCGACGCCTTGACCGGCGTCGACGACCAGGATCGCGCCCTCGCAGGCGGCCAATGAGCGCGAGACTTCGTAACTGAAGTCCACGTGCCCGGGAGTATCGATCAGATTGATCTGGTAGGTTTCCCCGTCGTCGGCTTTGTAGTTCAACGAGACGGTCTGCGCCTTGATCGTGATGCCACGCTCGCGCTCCAGCTCCATATTGTCGAGGAACTGGTCTTTCTTTTCACGATCGGAAAGCGCGCCCGTTTCACCCATCAGGGCATCGGCGAGCGTCGACTTCCCGTGGTCGATATGGGCGATAATGGAGAAATTCCGGATTTTACTCTGATCCATGAGGTCCCCTGGCGATTACGCCAGGGTCTTTGCCGCGTCTTTGAGTTGATCGACTTTATTCAGCTTCTCCCAAGCGAACTCGGGACGACCGAAGTGACCGTAAGCCGCGGTCGGCGAGTAGATCGGCTTCAGCAGATCGTAGTCGCGCAAAATCGCGCCGGGCTTCAAATTCCAAGTCGCGCGAACGGCTTTTTCCAGTTTTTCGCTACCGACTTTCGAAGTGCCGAAATCGTTGACGTAGATTGAAACGGGATCCGCGACGCCAATCGCGTACGCCAGCTGAACCATACACTTTTCCGCCAGGCCCGCGGCCACGACGTTCTTCGCGACGTGACGAGCGGCATAGGCTGCCGAACGGTCCACCTTCGAAGGATCTTTGCCCGAGAACGCGCCGCCACCGTGAGCGCCGTGCCCACCGTAGGTGTCGACGATGATCTTACGGCCGGTCAAACCGGCGTCACCCATCGGCCCACCGGTCACGAAACGACCCGTCGGGTTGATGAAGTACTTGGTTTTCGCGTCCAACCAGTTCGTGGGGAGCGATTTTTTGACCAGCTCTTCCATGATGAATTCTTTGATCTGGCCTTGCGATACGTCTTCCGCATGCTGGGTCGACAGAACGACCGCGTCGATCCGCTTCGCTTTGCCATCCACGTACTCGATCGTGACTTGAGACTTCGCGTCGGGGCGCAGCCAATTCACCTTGTTCGCTTTGCGCAGGCTCGCGAGGTCGCGCACCAGTTTGTGCGAAAGCGCGATCGAAGCCGGCATCAGCTCTTCAGTTTCGTTCACGGCGTAACCGAACATGATCCCTTGGTCGCCCGCGCCCTGCTCTTCCGAAAGGGTCTGCTTCACGCCCATGGCGATGTCGGGGCTTTGCGCGCCGAGCGCGACCATGACCGCACATGTGTTGTAGTCGAAACCTTTGTCCGAATGATCGTAGCCGATTTTTTTGACGGTCTCGCGGACGATCTGCGCGACATTGATGTGGGCTTTGGTGGTCACTTCGCCGCCAACGACGACAAGTCCCGTGGTCAACATCGTTTCACAAGCCACGCGACCCGTCGGATCTTGCGCGAGAATCGCGTCCAGAACCGCATCGCTGATTTGATCGGCCATTTTATCCGGATGGCCCTCGGAAACGGACTCACTGGTGAACAGAAAATTCGACATGAAGACTCCTCAGTATGAATCCCGTCAGAGCTATCCCATGTCCCCCCTGAATGCAAGAAGGCAGGGTCCTTGGCCCTGCCTTCGAAAGATGCAGTAAAAACGAGTTTGGAATGCGGCGAGTCGCCCCTTAGGCGCTCTTCCGGAAGGACGTCGGATCGTATTCGAGCATATCGTTGACGTTCTCCAGCTGTCCGGCACGTGAGCGCATCGGGCTCTTGTGGGTTTGCAGTTGATCTTTGCGGCGCTGAAACTGCTTTTCGAGCTTCTGCGCGGCTTGATCGACGGCGACGTAAAAGTCGGCCGCGGTCGCGGTGGCCTTGAAGTGACCCCAGGGTCCCGAAACATTGACCTCGACGTTGTAATCGTAACGGCCCATCGAAAAGGCGACATTCCACCGGCTGTCTTTCAGCAGCAGGCGACCCACACGTTCAAATTGCTCTTGCGAGTACGCGTTGAGCGAAGTGGATACGTCGACATGGCGATAGGTGAAGTTGAACTTCATGCAAGCTCCTTGGTTACTTCTATTATCGGTCTTTTCGGAGCCTGGATAAAGGGCCGGAAGCGAACTCCCGTGATTTTTCACTCTTCGGTCAACCACTGAGCGCTGCAAGGCGAGACGGAAGAGAAGTCCGTATTGGGACGGAAGGCGCTATTGGGAATGATCTCTTCGGTGCCGTCGGGTTTCGTCCAAAAGAGCTTCAAATAGGACTGCCCCACCAACGCCGAATACTCGATCACGATCGGATAGTGATAACCCTTCGTCAGTTCGTAACCGATCGAATGCGCCTCGCGGATGGCGTTCTCGCCCTTCATCAAAAAGATGGGTTCGGATTCGATCGAAATCTTCAAAGGATCCATCCCCTGAACCCGGAAAACGTAAACCCCGTCCGTCGGCGGAATCAGAAAGCCCGTGTAACGAACCGAGAAATTGTCAGTCGAAACCCCCGCCACCGGAGCCGAAGCCCCCCAGTTGAAATTGATGTAAGGCTCGATCTTTTCGACCCGGACGTCACGGAAATCGGTGCCTTCCGCGTACCGTGCGAAGAGCCCCCGGGAGGGATCCAGCGTGGGCGCCGTTCCGCCATCCGAAATCGGCGCGTAACCGTACATGATCCGCACCGAGTTGATGTCTCCCAGAGACAACCCCAGACGCTGCCCGATCGTGATTCCCGCGGGGACGGCCACTTTCGGCGTGATGGTGTCGGACACGAAGTCCGAGGCGAACGCATTCCGGGTGTAGTGCATGATCGAGCCAAAGTCGTAGAAGTTGTAGTTCTGGTACCCGTCCACGATCTCGAAGTTCAGCTTATACGCCGGCGCGATGTTCGAGTAGTTGATGGTGACGTAGTTGTTTCGGTCCAAGCGATTCTGCTCGTGATCGAGGCCCACGATGTGGCCGATTTCGTGCGCGACGTTCCCCGCGCCGCAGTCCGGCCCCACGTTCACGGGGTGAATGCCGTCTCCGGCCAGGAAACCCACCGGCGCCGAGCAGCCGCTGTTCACTTTCGTGAAGCGCAGATAGTCCGACTGAGTCGTCCGCGGAATCAGGGAAATGACACCGCTCAAATTTTGATTCCAATGCGTGATGGCGTCCGTCACCCGTTGCTTATCCGGCAGCGTGGGATCGATCTCGTAAGGAATGACCCCGTCCTTCCAGCGACCCGAGGCCGGCACTCCGACCCCTTGCGATCCCGGAAGCGGTTGGGACGGCAAAATGCCGCCCTTCACTTTCAGCAGGCGGTCCCCGTCGACCAGAATCCAATCGTCTTCTTGCGGAATGTAATGGACTTTGCTTTGGCCGATATAGCCCACACGGTAGTCGTCTTGCCGGTATCCCGACAAATGCGTCTCGTCTTGGCGACACATCGATTGCAGATCGAGGTCATCGTCATTCGAGAATTGAAAATTACGAGAGCAGGCGTTCCCGAATCCCATAAGGACGACGATCGAGACCAGCCACACCCCTAGAACCTTGCGACTCATGTCTAGTTAGTATCGGCGAATTCGAGACGGAAATCATGGAAGCTCCGTCGAAAAATGTCTCGCGTTTCAAGGTGATGCGAACGTCTTAACCAAACCTTCGAAGTGGTGAAAAAAGATCAAGACCTGGCCCAAACTGCCGATCTATTATTCAGCAAGAGGAGAACTCCGTGCAGTTGAACCACCGTGTCTCGAAATTAGACCGCCGAACTCAACGCGGATACGTGTTGGTGGAGGCCTTGCTCGTCACCGTGGGTATCGGATTTCTCGCCGTGGCCTCGATCAGCTTGCAAGATACGTTGACCCGCAACCAAGCGAAGGTTTCGATCCACTCGCAGCTTTCGGAAATGCGCCGGATGGTCATGGAGAACCTCAACAATCCCGGCGTCTGGGAACAGATCGTTCAAAATCCCGAAAACGGAATTAAACAATGTCTGTCGGACTCGGATGAGGTCTGCGACTACCGTCCGCCGAAAGCGATCGGTCTTGAAGTCAGCGCGGCCTCGAAACTTTATATTGATCCGAAGAAACCCGAGATCGGCTTCGGGATGAACCTCGAGGGTTGTGAAACCTTCGAACTGAAAGAAAGTCCCGCCACCGCGTGCCCCTTCCAAGCGAGTCTGCTGTGGCAACCCATCTGTTCGGTCGGGGGGGATTGCAAACAAGTCGAAGTCTCGGTCGATCTGAAGGCCGATCCGCGCTTCGAAAAGCTGTACTCTTTTTCGTCGGAGTCCTACTCGCTGAAAATCAAGAAAAACGTCAGCCTGAAGAGAACCGAAATGGTTCCGGGCAGCCGCACTTTGAGTTTCAAAGCGGACTCGAGCGCGCCGAAAGCGGTCAAAGTCTTTCTGATCGTCGATAACTCGACCTCCATGACCGATAACCGCGAGACGATGGCGAAGGGACTCGAAAGCTTCGTCGAAGGCATGAAGGGTTATGACGTTCAGTACTACGTTTACACCACGGAATCGATCGTCAACGCCATCTGGAATTACTATCCCTACATCGACGAGACCGAACTTTCGCCGACCCGAGTTTGGGACTACGGCCCCGGAATCTGGACGATGCCGGATAACTCGACCAAACCGGGCCGCTTCGATTGGATGACCGTTCCCAGTCAGAAATTCAAACGTTGGGACGGACGGATTCAGCTCGCGCCCGACATGGGTCAACGCTGGAACCTCGATCTTCACCAAGATGCGAACGAAACGAATCTTGCGGGAATCAAAGCGACGCTCACCAAAATCATGAGGGATGTCGAGAATCCGAAGGCCGATCTCGAGGGCGGTCTTTGCACCATGGCGCACATCCTGAACGATACCGGACCGAACAGCCCCCTCAAACCGGGCGATAGCGCGATCTTTCTGACGATGTCCGACGAGGACGACGTCGGTTTCACAAACGACGGCGGTTACAGTACGATCTGTCCGGGAAATATCGGCGTTCGTCCGAATGACGAATCTCTCGTTCACCACGCTCACTGTGATCGGAGTAGGCCCGAGACTTGCGACTCGATGCAAATCTCTTTGCGTAAGCCAGACAAGTACTACAAGACCCTCTACTTCCAGTGGAAGCAGAAGGATTCCGTGTGGGACGCGTGGGCGGACACCTGCGAAAGCTTCGTAAAAGGCGAATGCGGCGAGACCGGAACGGAAATGGCCTGCACACGCGCCGAAGTTCCCTGGGCGGACCCGGACGGCTGGAAGTGGAACAATAAATGTACCGCCAAAGTCCAGCGATCGACTCAGGAAGAGTGGTGGCTCCTGGATCGAAAAGACCTCGATAGCGGAAACGTGAATCCCAACAAAGACTACTGCACGCAGCCTTTCACCTACAAAGGCGTGAACTATACCGACGCGAAAGATTTCGCCGTCCGCTTCGGCAAGATCGACCTCGCGTCCCTGCACGCAACCAAACCGACGTGCTGGCTCAACTTCTACACGCACGAACCCTTCCAGGAAGCGCAATGGGCGATTCTGAACTCGGAGCACGAAACCGGGAACGATCTATGGGACTGGAAAAAGTATCAAAAACCAATGGAGACTCTGTACGCGTCCATCCCCGGGAAACTGCGCGAAACCTTCGGTCAGGATGGATACGGTGTTTACACGGTGGTGCACGACAAGGATCGCGATGCCTCGGCAGGTTGCGTGCTCGCGGAGGACTCGGGTTCTTACGGCAGCAAATACAAAGACGTTCTTCTGGCCACCGACACGCCCGGGAACTTGATCAGCGTCTGCCAAGACAACTACTCGGCGTCGATCGAACACATGCGAACCCAGGCCCAACAGATCGCGCGGGATACGTACGTCCTCGATCCGTTTGATCCGAACACCGAGAGGGTCTATTCGGTGCAGGTCCAGCGCGGCGGCGCACCGCTGATCTTGACCAAAGCCGACTACGGAATCTCGGGCAGCAACGTCCAGTTCAAGGCGGGCTTCATTCAGGGAAGCGACCAGATTACGGTTGTCATCGTTCCGAAATAAGTTTCTCATTGAAGGGATGGGAGCGATGAACGACCGCTACGGACAACATGGATTTTCATTGCTCTCGGTCGTCGTCGCCAGTCTGATCATGACGATCAGCTTTCTATTCATCAGTCAGATCCTTCTGCAAACCCAGACCATCGGCCAACAGCAAGAGCGTTTCGCGCAGTTCAACGATCTGCGCGACGACATGATGGCCCAGCTTTCGAACAAATGCGCCATTGCCAATACCGTGATCGCCCAAGACAACGCCGAAGGAATGCGTTGTCTGTACGAAGGCGATTGCCGCGCCGGCGAACCGCGCGTGCTCAATCTGCGCGATGACCGCAACGAAAGCGTTTACGACGAAAAGTCGACGAAGAATCGCCAATTGAACGGCCAAGGTGCGCCCTGCACCCCCGAGCGCAACGACTGCAGTCACGAGTTTCACATGCAGTACACGTTGAAATGCGCGGACGGTTCGGCCTGTAAACTTCCATTCCTTCTGGTGGAAGGTAAGTTCCAGGAGTTTCCCCAGAAAAAAGACGATCCGAAAGAGGAAGGCGAGGAAGCGCCTCCGACTCACGGAAAGAACTCGGTGAACTACAACCTCTACCGTTTCGAAAAGCAGGTCGTTTACTCGCGCCCGTACAAGAACTGCAAGGAAGTCATGTCACGCGGACTCGCGCAGTCCCCGCCGATCCAAATGGCCTCGGGCATTTACACTCTGGATCCCGATGGGGCCGGTGGCGAGTGTCCCTTCGAGGTCTACTGCGACCTTGCCCCCACCAGTGATGGCGGAGGCTGGGCCCTGGTCGCGAACCAAGGACTCGCTTCGGAAATTCTGACGGAACGAACCCCGCCGCTTCACCAAGGCATGACCGGGCGACTGCCGGAAAAGATCTTCAAAGTGCTTCTCGAAAATTCCGCAAGCCCCGGCCACAACAACGTCCGTCTTAAAATCGACAGTCGCATTTCGCGAAAACACGTCCTGAGCTTCAGCATCCCGAAATCCGCCACCCCCGGCTCCTACGTGACGGCGCAAACTTACTGCCAGTCCGTCGAGCCTCAGGCCGAAAGCACGAGCTTTGAAAAGGGCGGGGTTTATTCCTTCCGCGCCGCCAGCCCGGCGACAACGATCGGTTTTTCGGATCAGAAGTTTCAATGCAATTCGTGTGACCCGACGGTCGTCAATACCGTCTGCAACGAAATGCCGAACGCCGGCTGCTGTTCCGCGACCACTCCGGTGGAAGGCTCCGTATGGATTCGCTAGCGCCCCGCTACCTACGGGATCAGCGCGGCTTCGGCTTCGCCCAACTCATGGTCATCATGCCCATCGTGTTGATCATCATGGGGTCTGCGGCCAGCTACTTTTACGACAAACTGCTGACCAACATTCAAGTGCGCGCGCGCTCAAATTTCGAAATCCATCACCAGAACATGATGACGGACCTCGAGAACCCGATGGTGTGGGACGAAATTCTGCGCGTGAATGAAGCGTTTCATTGCATGGAAGACGAGACCTGCTCGACCGTCGCCAAACGGGACTTCATCGTGGTCGGCGTCGACGGCAAATATCTTTCAGGCCCGACCACGCCCGGCTATCGAATGGATGGCACGCCCTGCAAACCACCTCAAGCCGGTGAAGAAGATCAAGTCTGCCCGATCCGGTGGCGCTTCCAGTGGCGGCCGATGTGCTCACGCGCGGACCAGTGCCCTTCGGATAGCGAGGTCGAATTTTTCGGAGAGCTGGTCGAAGACGCGCTTTTCGAATCAAACCTCAATCTTGATCGCTACAAGATCGTCCTTTACCGTCGGCTGTTCTGAGCCTAAAAGCCCGCGCAAAATACGCGTCCGCGACAGCCACAACACCAAGAGTCCCGAAATCAGACTCATTAGAAATGCCAACGCGTTGGTCTCGTTCGTCATGCCGGTTTTCATCGACGAATAAAGTTTAATCGGCAACGTATCCGAGCCGACCCCGTTCACGAAAAACGAAATCAGAAAGTCGTCGAACGACAGCAAAAAGCAAAGCATGCACGAGGCGCCCAAACTGGGCAAAAGAAGCGGCAAAGTCACACGACGGAAGGTCTGCCAGCCGCCCGCGCCCAGATCCGCCGCGGCCTCGAACAGCGCCGGATCCAAACGTTCCAGTCGGCTGCGCAAGATCCAGAACGCGAAACTGACCGAGAACGTGATGTGCGCGAGGATCAGCGTGTTCAGCCCCAGCCGCAATCCCAGCGCCGAGAACCACAACAGCAGCGTGAGCGCAAAAACGATCTCGGGCATGACCATGGCGGCCGCCATCATCGCGCCCAAGACGCCAGGACGACGGTTCGCGAGCGCGAGCGCCGCCAGCAGACCCAGCAGCGTGCTCCCGACCGCACTCGCCAACCCCAGCCACACGCTGCGCACCAAAGCGTCCATCCAGTAAGGATTCTCGAGCACGCCGACGAAGGCCGCGAAGTCCCAACCGTCAGGCCCGCGAAAGGCGCCCACGGCCATATTCACGAGCGGAAAATTCAAAAGAATCAAAGTCAGAATCAGCAGCGCGAAACAGGCGCGCGGAGCGGCGGGTCTCATGATTCGCGTTCTCCCCAGCGGCGGAAAGCCCCGACGAAAAAGATCATGATCGCGACAAGGACCACCGCCAGTGCGGCGCCAAACGGCCAATCGCGACTTTTCAGGAACTGCTCGGTCACCAGCCCCCCGGCCATCATCGAGCGAGCCCCGCCAAGCAGATCCGGAATGACGAACTCACCCAGCGCCGGCACAAAAACCATCACCGAGCCGGCCGCGACGGGTTTGCGTAGCTGCGGCCAGATCACGCGACGAAGCTGCGTCCATGAGCTCGCACCCAAGTCCTGCGCCGCTTCGATTTGCAGATAGTCGAATTTTTCGAACGCCACGTAGACCGGAAAGAACATGAACATCAGGTAGCTCGAAACCATGCCGTAGAGGACCAGCCCCCACTCGGCCCCCACGGCCGCGATCCAAGTCCCCAAAAACGCGAGGGGTCCATCATACCCGAGCACCCCGCGAATGGCGTAAATGCGGCTGATCAGATTCACCATGAACGGCAACGCGAGCAGGATCAGCCAGGTCAGACGCTGACTCGCGGGGCGGGTCGCGATCGCCCACGCCAGCGGGATGGAAAGAACCAAACACAGAAGCGTCGTCGCCGCCGCAAGCCCCAAACTCTTCGCGAAGATGAGCAGGTAAAGACCGTCGAAGAGTCGCAGGTAATTTTCGTGAGTCAGGGTCCACTCGACCCTGCCGTAAAGCCCCCGGGTCGCGAAGCTCATTGCGACCAGGATGCCCATGGGCGCGACCATGAAGACGCCGAACCAGGCCAGCGGCAACCAGCCCGTCTTGGGGGAACTTTTCATGTGGCGGCCCGGGCCGTGACCGTTTCGGTCGCGGACCAGAAAATGCGGGTGTCGGCCGGATCGAACGCGACTTCGACGCGCTCACCAACTTGGTAACCGGCGCCCCCCGCCTTCACGGGACGGTAAAACGACAGGGCGTCGCCCGCTTCGGTTTCCAGCAGAACTTCGATCCAGCCGCCCCGGAAGGTGCTCTGGCGAACCACGGCCGACAGCGAGTTCATCCCCTCGGCCGCGGAATCGCCGCAAGTCAGGCATTCCGGGCGGATGACCGCGTAGGCCTGCCCCTCGCGGCTGGCGCCAACCGGCATTCCGCGCAGAAGGCGACCGCGATAATCCACTTCGACCTGCTCCGCGCCCTGCGAGGACACCACGCCCAACGGCAAACTGGCAGCCGCTCCGACGAAACGGGCCGAGAACAGGCTTTGCGGCTGCAGATAAAGCGAGAGCGGATCACTGATCTGCTCGAAGCGGCCTTCGCTCATGACCGCCACGCGATCAGACATCGAGAAGGCTTCCTGCTGATCGTGCGTGATGTAAACGAAGGTGATACCCAGATTTTTTTGCAATTGGCGAAGCTCCAACTGCATGGATTCACGCAGCTTTAAGTCCAGCGCGGACAGCGGCTCGTCCAAGAGGATCACCTGGGGACGGCCCGCAATCGCCCGGGCCAGCGCCACGCGCTGGCTTTGCCCGCCGGAAAGCGAGTCGGGTTTACGATTCGCGAATTCGGTCATTTTGACCATCTTCAGCGCGTTTTCCACGCGCTCGCGGATCTCGGTCGGGGGCAGTTTTTGCAAACGCAGGCCGAACGCGACGTTCTCGAACACCGTCAGGTGCGGAAACAGGGCGTGACGCTGGAAAACCATGTGGAAAGGGCGCTCTTGGGGGCTGAGGTCCGTGATGTCACGGCCATTGAACAGCACTTTTCCCGCATCCGGCTTCTCGAGCCCGGCGAGAATACGCAGCAGCGTCGTTTTTCCGCAGCCCGACGGCCCGAGCAGCGAGAAAAACTCTCCAGACTCGATCCGCAGGCTGATGTCGTTCAGCACGGGAGTCGTAGAGTTGACAAAATTTTTCCGAATGGAAACAATCTCGATCATTTCGAAAATGTGTGTGACTGAAGCGAGGGAAAATCACAATGAAAAATCGCGTGCGGGACGGCTTCAGAAAATTATTTAACTTCGGAAACCTGGGTTTGCTCCTCGCGCTCACGCTCACGGCGTGCACGGGCAAATCCGGCGAAGAAAAATCCGCCAAGCGCCAGCTTAATCTCGCCATCTGGGGCAACTACTTCGAGCCCGGCGAAGAAAAACGTTTCGAAGAGCTGACCGGCATCGACGTGCAGATCACCAACTACTCGTCGAACGAGGAGCTCCTGGCAAAGATCCAGGCCGGCGCGGGCGGCATCGACGTCGCCGTCCCTTCGGACTACATGGTCGATATCCTGATCAAACAAGGGATGCTCTTCCCGATCGAAAAATCGCAAATCAAACACCTGAGCGAGATCGACCCCCAGTACCTGAAACAAGCCTACGATCCCGAAAACCAGTTCTCGCTGCCCTACGCGTGGACCACGACCGGAATCGCCGTCCACCGGGATCTCTTCAAAGGCGACGTGGGTTCTTGGAAAAAACTTCTGGAATCCCCCGAGCTCAAAGGCAAAGTCTCGATGCTCGACGACACCCGCGAGGCCTTCGCGGTGGCGCTGAAAATCCTTGGCTTTTCGGTCAACGAAAAGGACGAAGCCAAGATCGTTCAGGCCAAGGATTACCTGGTCAAAATCCGCCCGCAGGTGAAGGCCTACCGCTCGGATGTCATCGACCTGATCCTACGCAAGGAGGTCGCGGCGGCGCACGCTTACGGCACCGAAGCGGTCCAAGCCTGGAAGAAGTCCGGCGGCAAGATCGAGTACCTCTTGCCGGAAGAGGGCGGTACTTTTTCGATCGACAACATGGTCATCCTGAAGTCGGCCGAAAACGTCCAAGAAGCCCACGCGCTGATCGACTTCTTCCTGACCCCCGAAACCAACGTGAAGTTCGTCGAGCGGATCCTGGCCGGCCCGGTTCTGAAAAAAACCCGCGACATGCTGCCCGCGGATCTGAAGAACCATCCCGGGCTTTTCCCGCCCACGGAGGCGCTGAAGAAGTTCGAACGTATCGAAGATATCGGCGAAGCCACGCGCGTGTATGATCGCGCGTGGACCGAGCTGAAGAGCCGGTGACATGAAACGCGCCTACGCCCTGCTGCTCGCGCTGTCCTTCTTCAACCCCGCGCCTGCCGCCGCGTCCACGACGCTGCCGCGGCCGGGCCTCACGCCGACGCCGGAGCCCGCGTCGCCGCCCTATCTGGAACTTCTCAGTACCGATTTGCGGACTCCGAAAACCCTCAGCCACGAAGCCACCGAGAGGGTGATCCGCGCCACGCTCGCCGATCTGCGGGCCTGCCATCGCAAGCACCGCCCTCACCTTGCCGGTCGGCGGATCGCGGGACGCCTGCACGTCACCGTCGGAGCCCGAGGCAAAGTAACGAGCGTGCGTTTTGAATCGAAGGACGCGGTCGAAGACGAACTCCGTCGCTGCATCGCGGACCGCGTCTCGCGGCAGCGCTTTCCCGACCCGACGGCAGAAGCCCCCGCCGACGTGAGCGTGACGCTGACCTTCACCGAAGAATGAAGCCCTAGAAAAGTTTTTTACGGCGCGACGAGGGCAAGATCTTCAGCAAATCGCGATATTTCGCGACCGTGCGGCGAGCGATCTGGATGCCCTCTTTCTTGAGCAGATCCACGATCTCTTGATCCGAAAGGGGGGACTTGATGTCTTCCTTCGAGATCAGCTCTTTGATCTTGAGCTTCACCGACTCGGAAGCGAGCGACTCGCCATCCGTCGTCGAAATCCCCGAATTGAAGAAGTACTTCAGCTCGAAAATCCCTTGGTGGGTGTGAACGTATTTATTGGTGGTAACCCGCGAAACGGTCGACTCATGCATCCCGATGTCGTTCGCGATATCGCGTAGAACCATGGGTTTGATGAAGGCCGAGCCCTTATCGAGGAAATCGCGCTGGTGCTTCACGATCGACTCGGTCACCCGGTAGATCGTGCGCTGACGTTGGTGGATCGATTTGATCAGCCAGACGGCGGATTTCAACTTCTCTTGGATGTACTCTTGAGTCGTCTTTGTCCCGTCCCCGCCCGCGCCTTTCAGCATGTTGCGGTAGAAGTTCGAGATTTTCAGACGCGGAAGACCGTCTTCGTTCAGCGAAACGACGTAGTCATCGCCGACTTTGTAGACGTACACATCCGGCGTCACGTAGTGCGTATCGGGAACCGCGTAAGCGCGTCCCGGCTTGGGATCCATCGCGAAGATGATTTTACACATATCCGCGATTTCACGAATATCGCGGCCCATCGCCTTCGCGATGCCGTCGTAATTTTTCTTCTCAAGATCTTTCAGGTGATTGTTGATCAGGTTCACCAGATCCGACGTGTCTTCCTCGACGGCTTTCGCCTGGATGAGCAGACATTCGCGCAAATTGCGCGCGCCGACGCCCGGAGGGTCGAATTCTTGCACGAACGGAAGAACGTCTTCCAGATCCTGCACGGTGACCTTTTCGCTTTCCGCGATCTCTTCCAGCGGGGTCAGGATATAACCGTCGTCATCGACGTAATTGATCAACATCTCGGCGAGGTTCAGCTCTTCATCGTTGAAGCCGAACATCTTCGCCTGCCACATGAGGTGATCGAACAACGTCTGTTGCGTCGAGATCACGTTCTCATAGTTCATGATCTCTTCGTTACCGCCACCCGACTGTTGCGGCGGTTTATAATTGTTATCGAGGTAGTTTTCCCACTCGAACTCATCCTGACGCTGCGGATTTTGATCCGCATCTTGGCTGGCGGGCGTGACTTCCGCGTCCGCCTCTTTCAGACGGTTTTTGTCCTCGTCTTTGAGATCGAGGGTTTCTTCCAGGATGGGGTTTTCATCGAGCTCGGTGCGAACGGCATTTTCAAGTTCCATGCGCGACAGCTGGAGCAATTTGATGGCCTGTTGCAATTGAGGAGTCATCCTCAATGTCTGGCTCATCTTCATTTGCTGACTCATCTTAGCCATTACGCCGTACCCCTATAACTTAAAATTTTCGCCCAAGTAGAACTTTTTGGCCAGCTCGTTGTTCGCAATCTCATCCGAGGTCCCCTGGACCTGAATGCGGCCTTCTTTCAGGATATAGGCGAAATCGCAAATTCCCAAGGTTTCACGGACATTGTGGTCGGTAATCAGGACGCCGATGCCGCGTGCTTTGAGCTGACGGATGATTTCTTGGATATCCGCGACCGCGATGGGATCAATTCCGGCGAAAGGCTCGTCCAACAGAAGAAATTTTGGTGAACCCGCCAGCGATCTTGCGATCTCGACCCGACGGCGCTCACCGCCCGACAGGGCGTAACCGAAGCTATCGCGGATGTGCTGGATACGGAAATCGTTCAGCAGCTCTTCGAGCTTGTCCTTTTTTTCGGCGCCGCTGAGGCCCTGCGCTTCCAGCGCGACGATCAGATTTTCGGTCACGGTGAGCTTGCGGAAGATGCTCGCCTCTTGGGGCAGGTAGCTCAGGCCGATGCGCGCGCGGCGGTACATGGGCTCGGTGCCGATGGACTCACCATCCAGGACGATGTCCCCGCTGTCGGGCTTCACGAGCCCCACGACCATGTAGAAGCTGGTGGTCTTGCCCGCGCCGTTCGGGCCCAGCAGTCCCACGACCGCCCCCGACTCCACGGAAAACGAAACGCCCTGAACGACTTTGCGCTTCTTAAAGCTTTTCGAGATGTCTTCGACCTTGAGGATACTCACTTCTTACTTTCCACTTTCACTTTTTTGCCGCCATCGATGAACGTGATCTGCTCACCGTTGATCTCGTCTTGATTCTGCACCAGACGAGGCCCTCCCGACAGTACAAACTGATTCAGCTCGGGGTCAAAACGCACGGTTTCAGCGGTGGCATATTTGTCGATATCGCTGACTTTAACGCCCCCGCGAATCAACACGGAGCGCAGAAAATCCGTTCCGGAGCGATATTCAAAACGGGCCTCGGGCCCCTCGATTCGCATCGAGTCGACCTCGATCCGGACCTGATCGGTAAAATGCGCCGAGGTATTCTGCCCACTGAGTTTCAAGCGCCCCGACTGGACGGAAAATGAGCGCCCCCGTCCCAACTCCCGGCGCGCGGTGACGCCGCTCTTAATCAGAATTTCTTCCGCGTCGACGCGCGACTCCAGCTGACCACCGGTCACATGAAGCTGGCCGCCCTGCTCATCCTTCGGGCCGACGACGGTGACCTTCGAGCGACTGGAAAGAAAACGCCGCTCGGCTTGATAATCCATTTCACTGGTTTCGAAAGTATAGCCATTCGAGGATTTCGTGCGGACATTGCCTTCAATCCGCAGATCCCGCGTTTTGGCGTCGATCCGTCCGCGATTGCCGGTGACGACGAACTCCATTTTTTGATTCGAATAGAACTGCACGCGGACCTGCTGCAGCTCCCAATTGCCTGCGCCCTCCGAGCCCGTGGCTTGATCGGCGAAAAGCTCCCAATCGCGATTGCCTTCACGGCTTTCCACGAGGTGAACCTTCTGCATGACTTGGGATTGCTCGGGTCGAGAGAGAACTTCTTGCGCGAGGGGATCAGGCTCGGGCGCTTGCTCCAGGTGGATCGGAAAGCCGATCAAAACCTGAAAAAAAATCGCCGCGAGCAAAAGAGCAAAGATGACTTGTCCGATACGGGTCATTCAAGCATTTCCCCGGCATTTTCGCCGCTGGCACGTGGCGAGTGTCGAGTTGATTACTCGGTATCGCTCCGCTTCATGACCGCGAAATTGATTTCGCTCGCGCCAGCCTCGGTGACCGTATACATGACCTTCTTGACGGTCAAGAAATCGATCCCTTTATCGGCTTGAACGGTGATTTTGCTCCAGGGCGTGGGCTCGTCGGGAACCGGCTCACCCGGCGCCGTCGGCGGTTGAATCGCCTGACGAAGCTGATTGCCCAGTTTCGCTTCGTGCTTTTGCTTGGCCAACTCGATCGCTTTTTTCAGCGGCTCGGACAGGGGTTGCAGCAGCCAGTCTTCCTGGGTGCGCACGGCATCGAACGTCATCACCGGCGTTTTGTCGATCAAGAGTTCCTTGGTGGAAATCGTGACGACGACCGCGGGTTTCAGTTCTTTGATTTCGGTGGCCTTCGGCAGCGTAACTTCCTTCGGGATGTAGATGATCTCGCCCGTGGACGAGTAGCTCTGCAGCAGGAAGATCACGAGCACCGTGAACATGTCGACCATCGCCGTCAGCGACAGCGCAGCGACCATTTCGCGCTTGCCGCCCCGACGAGACAGCAAACGGTGGTAGCGGAATTTTTCGCCTGGACGATGGATTGCCATACTAGTTCGGGCCCCCTGTGAGGACGGAAATTTGCGGGAACTGCGCTTGGATCATGACATCCATCGCTTTGATCAAATACTCGTAGGGAAGTTCATCCGACATCGCCACCGCACCGTCTTTTTTGTTCGGGTACTGTTGTTTGGCGTAGTCGAGCTGCTGTTTCAGCGCGACATCGTCGTATTGTTCACCCAATTTAGGAATCTGGTACGTGTTCTTCGCGAGCACCAAAACGTATCCGTTCGGACGCACGTCCAAACGCAGCGGCACGTCCGCTTCCTCGGGAACAGGCGGAGGAGGAGAATTCTCCGTTTTCTTCCCGTAAATGGAAGTACCGATCTGGATCATCGAAACTTGCGTCCACACCGCGGTCAGCAGCAGGAACGTGATGAGGACGGACATCAAGTCGATGAAGGGGACGAGGTTCGGTTCGAATGTCTTCTTTCGTCCCCCGCCGGATTCCTGAACTTCTGACATTGTTTACTCCCGGATCTTATCCCGGTTTGCGGTCACGAGATTCATCAGGCTCATCGAGCTTTCGAGAATTTCGTTTTCCGCGCGTTGGATTTTCTGCATGAAATAACCGTAAGCAACGATCGAGATGATCGCGACCGAAAGACCGAACGCCGTACAGTTCAGGGCGTGCGAGATACCTTTCGAGAGTTCTTCCGCTTTCGAAGCGGGATCCGCCGCCGCGACCGCCGAGAACGATTGGATCATACCGATGATGGTTCCGAGCAGACCCGCGAGGACCGCGATGTTACCGGTGACCGCCAGATAAGCCGCCGAACCTTCGATGCGGGGCTGTTCGCGCAGGACCGAAGCATCCATCGCCACTTGTACTTCTTCGTCGGGACGTTTGTTCATCGCCTGCACCAAGCCGGCCTTGATGACGTTGGGAAGCGGAGCCGGACGCGCATCACAAAATGCGATGGCCTGGCGGATATCGCCGCGGATGACCATTCCGAAGATCTGATCCATGAAGTCTTTGCGATCAACCAAAAGGCTGCCGAAGTCCATGAAGCGCTTCGCGATGATACCGATCGTGGCGATCAAGATCAGCAAGATGATGATCATGACGGGGCCACCCTCTTGGAAGGCCTTGATCAGCCAAAACTGATGCTCTTGGGGGACTTGGGCGACTGCTGCTGCTGTAGGTTCCATATTTCTCCTCGTAAATTACTTTTGCATTCCGAAAACAAAGGGATAATCCACTTCCGCGATCGTTCCCGCGGGCGGATCGGGGAAGCGCTGTTCGCGAATCCGCATCGCGACGCAGGCCTCGACATCACGATCGTTCAACGTCGAGCTCTTCGTATCCGCGCGACGGACGCGGCCTTGCTCTTCGATCACGAACCGGATGACGACTTTACCTTCAAGGCCCGAGTTGTTGCGTAAGCGACGCTCGTAGCACGACTTGATCTGTGACAGGATACTGCGGATCACGCGACGAACGGCCTCGCGATCGATCGATCCTTCGAAGACTTCTTCCGATCCTCCGGCATCAATCGCGACCGAGCCCTTACCGCCCGATCCGATCCCACCGTACGCCGAGGTTCCGCCCGCGCGGCCTTTGGTGCCGACGCCCGCGATCCCTTCGGTCGCGGTGCCTTTACCACCGGCGCCCGAGTCTTTGAAACGTGAACCGATGCCGTCACCGGCGCGGTTTTCGTTCTGACCCGAGGTTCCGCTCGACTTATCCGCCATCCCCAGAAGCTCGCCGGCTCCCGAGTAGGCTTTATCCAGTTTGGAGTTGATCCCGCCGCCACCGAAGGCGCTGAGAAGTCCCGTCTTCGTCACGTCTTTCGCGGACTGCGCATTCGCGCCGGCCTTTTCACCCATTTTCACCGCGCCACCTTGGCGGGTCGATGTCATGGTCTTTTGTCTATCCAGCGAAGGCTTCGGACGCACTTCCGCCGCACGAGTCGCCGCACGCTCCGCGGTGGCTGCTTGCGAGGGATTCTTTGCCTGCGCGGCCTTGGCCGTCTCGGACACCTTGATCACCTTCGGCGGAGGCGTCGGCGTGGGACGCGGAGTGGGCGTCGCGCGCGGAGGCGGCGGAGGTGTGGGTTGCGGGGGCGGAGGCGGCGTGGGCGTCGGCGTGGGAGTCGGGTTCGTCGGCTTGTTGTAGACGAACTGCGCGACCCGCATTTCTTCTTCGGGCTTCGGCTGCTCAGGCGGCGTCAATGTCGACACGTACACCGAGAACAGAATCGCCAAGATGATCGAACCGACCATCGCCGTCAGCTCACCCGCGCTCAAATTGATCGGCGAAGCGAGGATCGGCACCGGTGCGGCCGGCACGAAGCGAACGAAAATTTGAAAGTTGCCGTCACCGAAAGTCATCGCGACCAGATCACCCTGATCCAAACGGATCGCGGTGCCCGCCGCCTGGCGAGTCGCCTTCCCTTGGCGCTGCAGTTCGTTCATGTCCGCGCGACCGCTCAGATTGATCGTCTCGGCGGTCACGGAATCGGGAACGAAGATACGTGTTCCACCCTGCAGTTCGATGAACGGCATGGGCTGCGGAACGTATTGAATCGGCGCAAAGACGTCGCCCTTCGGTCCCAGGTTCAGAACGCGGGTGCCGACGAAGTGGTGCGTTTGCAGAATGCGCTCGCGCCAAGCCGTAATGACCTCGACGATGGGTCCCTTCGTGGGACGCAGGTAATCGCGAAGGTCCTTGATCTCCGACGGGGGAGCGAAGCCTTCTTTGTGTTTCGTTTTATGAGTGCCACCCACGCTCGGCGTGCGCACGGAATCCGGCAACTTCGGCGGAGCCGACGAGGCCGGAGTCGTAACCGTGGCGACGGAAAGACCGCCTCCACCCTGCGAGGGGATTGACGGAGGAGCCTGGGGCGTCGTCGCCTTCGCGGCGGGAGGCGTTTGCACCGCCCAAATCTGCGGAGTCGTCGAAAGCCCTTCGTTGGGATTCAGATTTTTCGTTTTTTCGGTCGTGGCGTCCAAGGCCGCCGGGGGCGTCGGTGTCGCTCCGGGAACCGTCACGCTCGGCGGCGCCTTCGGTTTCGGTACGCCGACGAAGAAATGAATGGTGAATGGACCAAAACCGATTTGATCGCCCGAAGAAATGGGCTCATCCAAAATCGGCTTACCATTTTTGGTCGTTCCCGACTGCGAACCCAAATCACAGATGTAATAACCCGAATCGCGCAATTCGATCAGCGCGTGAATCGGCGATACGGACGAGTCCGGAAGATCGACGTGAACTTCACCTTCGTGACCGAAGATGATCTGGTCGAGGTCGTATTGTTTGACCTCGAGAAGATTCCCGCCTTTAAAGATCCGGAGAATAATCGGTGTCTTCAATTTGAACCCCGCCCGCGCTGCACGTCTTCAGATGTTCTTCTCATTTCCGGCACAAAATTCTCACGGAGTTTGATGAGTCGCTTGAAGTTGAAGTTCTTCTTTTGGAAGAGGTAGAACAGCTCGGGCTTCGCCGTCGCGCCTTCGACCAATTCATCTTCGAAGCTCAGCGACTTGGTTTTTTCACCCGCGGCGGGTTTACCCTTGGCTTGTGCTTGCGCATTCTCGAATGCACGCACGAATCCACCTCTCTGAAAAGAGGCGAACGACACGAATAGAACTAGAATCGTCGTCAATAATTTCATGCTGCAATTCCCGCGCTCACTACTTATTAGAGCCTGACTTTGCTTTATTTTCCAACGCATTAATTCGGTCCCTCATACCATCAGCCAGACCGAGGAAGCGGAGCTGATTCAAAGTATCAAGCCCACCATTCCAATCGTTCAGATGATCTACCTGTAGGATTGCGAAGTTAAAAAGGGCGTCCCTATTGTTACGGTCGAGTTTGATCGCTTCTTTGTAGATCTCTTTCGCGTCTTCGTACTTCCCGGTCGCGGTCAAAGCGATCCCGTAGTTGTTGAAAATCCGCGAATCTTTGATCCCCGCCTTGATCGCGCGGTCGAGGACCATCTGCGCTTTGACGTAATCGCCTTCCGCCGAATAGATCGAACCCAAGTTCGCCGCCGCCGCGCCGTCATTCGAGTTGAGCTCCATCGCTTTTTTGAAAGAGCGAATCGCATCCCGACGTTCATCCAGCGCAAGCTGCGTGAGCCCCATATTCGTGTAGCAGTCGCTCATGTTGGGATTATGTTTCAAAGCATTGTTGAAGTAGTACATCGCCGCCAGATAACGGCCACGGCGATAGTTCACGAGTCCCAATGCATGCAGCGCCTTCGCATCCGAAGGATTTTGCGCGAGCAGCCCCGAAGCCACCCGTTGCAAAAGCTCATCATCATTTTTCCGATGGGCATCGTTGAGCGCACTCGCCGCCTGCTGGGCCGTGGGCGCCTTCGCTGCCGGAGCCGTTGGGGCCTCCGTCGCGCTATCCGTTTTCGATGAGGATGCCGACGAAGGCGTCTCGACCGAAATCGTATCGCTACCGCCTGCGCCGCCTTCACTCTCCGCGGACTTCTCGCTGGAAGAACACGCCGCCAGGGTTGAAACCAACAGTGCGGCCGCCAACAACTTCATTTCGGATTTCATATTCGCGGTTCCCATGATTAGTTCGCCCAGCCCGTCTGTTTAAACTCCGAGGCCCGCTCGCCACCGAAGTAAACTTCCTTCGGCTCCCATTTGCCCAGCATCTCACGCGCTTTCTTATACTCGGGCGAGTAGGTCTCGAACTCGTTGCCTTTGTCGATCGCGGCCTTCAAAGATTCTTTCGCCTTCGCGAAGAACGGATCGGCCAGCTTCTGCACGCCCGCCTTGTACTGCGCGATCTCTTCCGGCGCTTTCAGTTCGCCCGGAACCGGCGATCCGGTCAGCGACTCGCCCATGTGCAAGTTCGCCTGACCCAGCAGATACAAACTCGCCACGACCTCTTCCGGAGAATCGTACGCGATCACGTTGGCCAGTTCCTTGTTCAGACGGGTCAGGAACGAGATCTTTTCATCCACGTTTTGCTTCAGCTTGCTGGGGTTGCGCAGCGAGATCCGACGAAGCTCGGTGTACGTCTCTTGGGTATCCAAGAACTTGATCTTCGCGGCGTAGCTCGCGCCCACGCCCTTCTTGTTCGGAGCGTAGCGCGCCTGCATGCCGACCGTCTTGCGTTTCCACTCTTCCGCGTCGGTCGTGCGTCCCACGCGACGACTCAACTCGTAGATGTGATACGCGCTTTCGACGTTCTTTTCTTGCTCGGTTCCGCCGTAGTTCAGGAACTCTTTGTAATGCTCGATCGCGCGGGTCAGACGCTTGTTCTTGCGGTGAATCGTGGCGATGGAATAGTGCGCATCCGCGCGGTCCTTCGCCTTCTTCGTCTTCGCCATGAACGCTTCGTAGTTCTTCACGGCGGCGGTATCGCGGCCCAGGGCCTCGTTGATCACCGCGGCGTTGAAGAACAAGTTGCCCGCGATGGGATCGTTACCGGCTTCGATCGCCGTCTGCTCAAACGCGGTCGCCGCTTCTTCCAGCAGACCCGAATCTTGATACAACTTGGCGATGATCCGGCGCGAACGGGGCTTATACTTCGTCGCGTTTTTGTCGTTCGACTTCAGGATCGCGTTGTGCGCGCCAATCGCTTTGGCCGTCGCCCCCGCACGCTCGTGGTTGATCGCGGCGTTGAACATCGCGGTCAAAGCTAAATCCGACTTCGGATTCTGACGGGCGAAAGCGTCGAACTGATCGGCGGATTTGCCGTATTCCTTCTGGGCTTCCAGCTCTTGCGCTTTTTTGAAGTTCGCCTTCTCGAGGATGCCGCGGATATCCGCGCCCACCTGCGAGTTTGCGAGGGGACCTTGCAGAAGTTCCCGACCGGTTTTCTCCAGGCCGGCGTAGTCTTTCTTCAGGTTGTACAAATCCAGCAGCAGGTTCGCCGAGTACTCCGCGTACTTCGTTTTCGGATACTTCTGGATGATTTCCTTGAAGGCCGGTTCCGCACGATCGAACTGGTTGTGCTGATAAAGCAGACGCGCGATACGGAAGCGAATCTCGGGCGTCTTTTCCGTATTCGGGAACTTCTGCACGTACCAAGCTCCCGCCTGGACGAACTTTTCCACTTTGGGATCGAGCGGGACGGGGTCGACGGTTTTGCCGACCTTCTCGACGATCTCTTCATCCTTGGGGACGTTCTTTTCCAATGCGAGGACCATGTTTTCGCCCGCTTTGGCCGCGAACTTCGAAGTGGGAGCGTTATCCACGACCCACTTGTACCGCGCGCCGGCGTCGTCGAAACGACCCATGTCGTACAAAAGTTCCCCGTAATAGAAGTGCATGTCCGGCGCCTGCGGTGCCGAGCCGAACTCGGTCAGATACAAACGATAGCCTTCGTAGGCCAGACCCTGCGCGAAGGGCGTCCGCGCGTTCTGCGCCGTCTGGTGCTGTTGCAGAACCCAAGTGCGCAGCGTCTGTTCGCGCAGCTTGTTCGAGTTGTCCACCAGGTCTTTGTTCGCCTTGTTCGCCTGTCCCCACGCCGTCGTCGCCGAGAAGTCCTTCACCCAAGAGTAAAGTTCTTCACGGAACTCACGCGTACGGTTCGCGGTCGAATAGGTTTGCACGATCTGGTACTTGTAATCGAATGCCTTCGGCGAGGTCGGATTGCGCTCGATCAAGTAGTTGAACAGGAAACGCGCGCCTTCGCGGTTTCCTTTGTCCGCGTAGAAGTACGCGAGTTTTTCCAGATAATTGCCCGCATCTTTGCCGGCGAGCGACTGGAAGTAGCGGGGCGCATTCTGCGCATCGCCCACTTCCGAGTAGAAAAGGACCATGTCACGCAGACCCTCGGCCTCGAGACGTCCTTTGTTCAGCTTCTTGTTCCCCGCCTCGGCCACCATGGCTTCCTGCTTCGATTCACGAATCAGGCGCTCCATGACGACCAAAGCTTGCTTCGCATTGCCGCCGCGGAACAAACACCACGCCGATTTGTACATCGAGAAGACGTACAAACGATGCTTACGATTGCGGGTGACTTTGTCGTAGAAGGTTTTCGCTTCGGCCCACTTTTCGTTCTCGAAGTAGAACTCCGCCAGAGCGAACGACGATTCAACCAGGTACGGGCTACGGGGATAGTTTTCGGTCAAACGGGTGTAGTACTCGGTCCCCTTCTTGGTGTTGCCGACTTCGTAGTAGTTGTAACCCAGGAAGAAAAGCGCTTGATCGATCTTGGGATCTTTCGGGAAGTCGCGCACGAACCATTCGTAAAGCTGGATCGCCTTCTGGTTGTACTCGCGGGCTTCCGAGGCATCGAGTTTGGGGCGAACTTTCGTTTTGCCTTCCTCGAACGCTTTCAATTTGGCGTCGTATTCATCCTGTTTGCGGAAATCGATGATCCCCGCCTTTTCCACATATAGTTCCGCCAAGCGCAACCACAACTCCCCGCGCTGGGGCGAGGACTTAAAGCGTTGGGTCAGCTTGAAAAGTTCGTTGATCTGACGATCGGTGATCGACTCGAGGCGCGCTTTGTCGTCATTGCCGTCCTGATAGAAATTGCGCGTACGGGGCGGCTTCACTTCCCCCAGATTCACGTTTGACGTGGCTTTCTGGTTGAAAAGATCCTTCTGCACGGTGGGCAGCGAGGTATCGCCTTTGTTTCCCAGATCGACGTTCTGACCGCGATCCGCGCTTTTGAAGAGCTCACCCACTGTCTTACGCTGACTCGAAACCCCTTGCTGCGACGGCGCTTTGCCGCGGGCCGCGGGTTTCGCCTTGGACTTCGAGCGGTTGTTCTGCGCGGAAGCGCTCGTGCCCGCGGCAACCAAGGCCGTCAGCACGGTCACGAGAAGGAACTTCGGAATGGATTTCGGCTTTTGCACTGTCATCGCTTACTCGCAGTTCTGTTTTCCGAGATAATGATAGTTCCCGATTTCATCGATCCAGTATTCACCCTGGAACGGCCAGTATTCGAATCCGTTCTGGATATAGAAATCGCGGTCGATATTGTCGTCCACGGCCTCATTTTCTTTACCGGCGATTTTCTTCTTCAGGATTTCCTTCTTACCGTTGATCGTCTCGTAACGGATGAAGCTCGCCTGTTCGAAGAAGTCGCGCATATCCGAACGGATGTTTACCAGGTGCGCGCGCACCATCTCGCCGACCGCGATTTTGGTGTTTTTGAAGCGGTTCGAAAGGACCTTCAACGAATAGACGCCCAGCGGGCTACGCGCGAAGCCGCCGTAGCTCTCAAGCTTCAAACGCTCGTCGTTCAGCGACCGCATATATTGGAAGGAACGTTTCACGTCCCCCTCGTCCAGGATACGACGCGAAACCATGTACGGGACTTTCAAGCCCATGATGGGCTTGCGGTCGCGACGAATCGTGTAGGCACGTTCAATTTCATTGAAATAATGGATCGGATCTTTCACCGACTGCAGGTAGCGGTCGATCGAGGTCAGCACGGGCTGGTAGGTCTTCTCGAACAAGTTGAGCGTCTTGTCGGTCTCGTCAAACTTACAGATGTAGAGGTAAACGATCCCGCGAACGAGCAAACTTTCGGGGATGAAGTAGTCCTCGTAGAAGGCCGAGTGCAGGGACTGCAGCGCGCTCAACGTCGTCCGGAATTTCGCCGCCCGCAGCGACGCCCAGGTCGATTCGAACAAAGAGTCATGCCAGATCTCGGTATCGCGCGGGATATCGCGGTAATACTCCAGCGCGCGATCCCAGTCCTGCATCTGGTAGTACGAACGGGCCAGGGCGATCTGCGCCTGCACCTTCGTCAAATCCGTCACGGGAGCACCCGCGCGGCTGTTCAAGATGTCTTCGAAAATCGGAATGGCTTCTTTGGGGCGGTTGCCTTCAAGTAGCGCCGTCCCGCGACGGTACTGGGCCGCTTGGTAGTACCGGCTGTTCTGGGTCACCCGGCCGAAAAGCTGTTCCGCTTCGGTGGGATTGCGGTTTTTCTGCCGAATCTCGCCCAAACGGTAATAGACGATGTCTTTCTGGTTCGGCGGGAACTCATCCACGCGCACTTTCGAAATCGCGTAGTTCAAAAGCGTATCGTCGCCGAGCTGATCGGCCACGATCGAAAGCTTCTCGAGGGCCTGACGGACGTACTTGCTATCGCCGCGACGAACGACGTCGACGAATTGGAACGCGGCGATTTGGTAAAGCTTCAGTTCCATTAACGAGACGCCCAAGATGTACTTAATCTGCATCCGCTCGCTGGTGAACTCCGGGCGACGGGACAGGCTGTAAAGTTGGGGCGCGGCCTGCAAATGTTGACCGGCGCGCACGAGTTGCAACGCTTGAGTCAATTGATTCGCGGGCGTGACTCCGGAGCGGCCCGTGGCGGGACGTGCCGGACGCGAGGGGCGCGCGGTTCCCGTATTCGGACGTTTCACATTCTGCTTACCGCCCGCACCGGGACGGATCACGCGACCCGATTTCCCACGCGATCCCGAGGATTGCGCGTAAGCTTCACCGGTCATCAAAGTCAGACAAAGGCCGATTAGAATCAGGTTTGATTTTCTCATCTGTACTTCGCCTCCGGGAAGAAGAAGCTGGCGCCGATCGTCAGCAAGAGGTTGTTGAACTGACTTTCCCCGGGGGGCGTTCCCGTCGATCCGGGAGGCGGGTTCGGAGTCGCGTTATAGAAATTCCAGCTCAGATCCCAACGGAAGCCGATGCCTTTCGACATTGCGAAGATCTGACCGCCGCCCACGTGAAACGCGGTCGCCGAGGACTGCTTCGCGTTCGTGATGCCCGCCTGTCCGCCCCCGATCGAGAAGTACATATCGAACGGCACGATCCGGCGGTTGAACAGACTCATCTTGCCGTAGATCGGCGACCAAACCAAATCGGCGCCCAGGTAGTTTTGCGCCGAGATGATCGAGTCGGTTTTGACCAAGTTGTTATTGCGCAGATCGCGAACGGCGTCTTTTTCCGAACTCGACAGGAAGGCGAAGTTCGCTTCGATCGCCAGGGACTCGGTGAAGTGATAGCCCAGACGGCCCGCGCCGCCGACGCCCCAGAACCAGGGATCATTCGAGATCGCGGTAAAGCCCATGAAGAACTGAAAACGTTCGGTCTTCGGCAAGAAGCGACGTTGGATCACCGACACTTCACTGAAAGGTTGGAGCTTACCGAGATCCGAAAGCCGCTCGGGCTCTTTCAAATTCGGCTCAGGAGTTTCTTGAGTTTTCGCCGGAGCCTGTGTGCCGCCCGGGGCCGAACCACCGCGATCGATTTCCGCTTCGATGGTGTCGAGGTCAACATCCGGTTCTTCACCCATATCTTGCGCGAAGGACGGACGCGCGACGGCGAACACGAGAAGGCTGAGACAAATTGTCTTCGCCCAAAAAATACGAAATGGTGGGACAAAACCCGAGCGCGGTTCGATCATGTGCGGATTGCTCCTGTCATTCTAAGATAGCGAAGCGACTTGCAAAAAAGTAGTTTGCAAGCGCAGCTCTCGACCTCTGTCGATGTTAGAAGGACTATTCTGTTACAGAAGGATGGTGAAGCCGGCGTCGAGGATTGTGCCGAGATAAAATTTGTCTTCGAAATCGCTGGGCGACGGCTTGGGATTTCCGGTCAAGATGCCTCCGCGCAAGAACGGATTCACCCCTTGGGCCATTTGCAATTTGAAGTCGAAGCGTAAGGCGACGCTGTTGGTGAAGTAAAACTTCATGCCCAACCCCGCGTTCACGCCCGGATAGACCTTGTGCGTGTACTTGGACATACCGATGCCCATGATCGGGTACAAATGCAGATTCGTGACGGCGTATTTCGACATCGACATTTTGCCGTAGTAAGCCTTCATCTCGTAGTTTCCCCACACGGCCATTTCCAAATTCGGCGCGCGGTTGAAATCAAGACCCTGTTTCGCCAGAAGATCGGTGTACTGCGCGTTTCGCCCGTCCATCCACTTCACGAAATTGATCATGAAGGCGTGGGTTTCGTCGAAGTGGTAGCCCAGATTCAGGCCCGCCTTCGTTTGATTATAGATCGGCTCGGTGAAGTTCCAACCCGCGTAGGCCCCGAGTTCCAGACGGCCCGCAGTCGTCACCAAACGATTCTTCACGGCCTCGCCACGCTCGAAACGAGGCAGGACGGATTCCTTCGCGAGTTCCTCTTCGGGAACGTCGAGCTGAGCGAAAGCCACCGATGACAAGGACAAAGCGAGCATCAGGAAAGCGGATTGCAGGAAGTATTTCGAAGCCATGCTATTTGTCCTTACCCGTGGCCGGTTTCGGCGTTGCGTGTTTCATCAGAAGTTCGCAGATTTCCCGAACCGCCCCATTCCCGGCGGGGCGTTTCGCGACGTAGTGCGCGCACTTCTGCGCGCTCTCCATGGCGTCACTGACCGTGGCGGCGAACCCCACGGCTTCGAGGATCGGGACGTCAAATTCATCGTCGCCCATATAGGCCATTTCTTCGAACTTGAGTCCGGACGTCTGCGCGAGCTCTTGAAGACAAGACATCTTTTCGAGATGCCCTTCGTAAAAAAAATCAATTTGCAAATGGCGCACGCGCTCTTGAATATCGCGCGCCTTCGATCCGGTGATCACGGCCGTCTTGAAACCCGCCTCTTTCAGGCGGGCGATCCCGTAGCCGTCGCGAATCGAAAAGAAACGCCGCCACTCTCCGCTCGAATCCATAAAGACTCGGCAGTCGGTCATGACGCCATCGACATCCAGAATCAACATCCGGATTTTCTTCAATCTTTCGCTCAGATCAGCCATCTGACTTATTGTTTGGAAAATTCACGCCAAGGGCAACCGCACGCGCGTCCCCTCACGACTTACGTCGTGAGAATGAATCAAAGTCCGCGCGAATTGCGTAACACCTCGATTATGAGTCAAGCCGCCGATCCCGCCCGTCGATAATCAAAAGTGAGCACCGCCCGCCAGCTGAAACCCAAAAACCCCGAGATGACCCAGCGACATCAAAGTCGTTTGGAGATCCGTCTCAGTGACGGGATCAAGGCCCACGTTATCCTCAGCCCCACCGATCGTTTTGAAGTCGAAGTCTTCGACCTCAATTCTTTTGGCGCAAGCATCGTCTATCGCGGAAGCGACGACTCGCGTTTCCAGCAAGGAACCGAGATCAGCCTGCATATTCACTTCCCGGACGGCGCCGCACTTTCTTACACCGCGCGGGTCTGCTGGATCGCGCCGTTGGGTTCGGCCGCCCGCATCGGCGTCGAATTCGCGGGACAAGTCGGCGTGCCGCACCCGTGGAAATCCGAAAGCGATGTTGTCCGGTTCGAACTTCCCGACTACTTCGCGATTACCGGATTTTTCTACAAGCCCTATATGTTCCTGGAGCGCGGGCACTTGCGGGTGTCCCATGTCTCGGCGACGCATCTGGGATTCATTTTTTATGACTCGGAAGTCATTTTATTCCGAGGGCAAAAACTGAAAGTCTGGATTCTGGGAGGTTCGCGGGACAGCGACGGACTGGAAATCGAGATTCAAAATGTTCGTCGTGGCGACGGGCGCTCGGTCCTGGTCGATGCCACGATCACGCGCGCGCCCAAGTCCTTCCTGGAGTGGCTGGCGCACCAGCTCATCTTCATTTGCGAAAAATCCCCCTCCGACGTTCGCAAATACGGATTCACCGTGAATCGCGTCAGCAACGGGTTTCGCTTTCGTTTCGTCCGCACGCAAGAGGAATACGAAGCTGTCCTCGACCTTCGCTACCAAGCCTATCTGGAGGCAGGCAAAATCGACGCGACCAAAACTCCGGCGGATATGGCCGCGCCCCTGGACCCCAAAAGCCGCATTCTGGTTTGCTATCATGGCGACCGGATCGTCGCGTCGGTCGCGATCTCGTTCCCGAGTCACGACGACGAAGTGTTGGATACCGAACGCGCCTTCGTCGGCGGCTACCCGAAACCGATGCCGCCCAAAACGCAGATGGTGGAAATCTCGCGTCTGTGCACGGATTCCGACTATCGCAAAACGGATCTGCTGAATCGCATGTTCGAGTACACCTACAAAGTGACCGTCTGCGGGGACCGCGACTATATCACGACCTCGACCGACGCGAAATTGTGGCCGCTCTACAAAAAACTCGGCTTCAAAAAGACCGGGATGAGTTACGCGCATCCCTACCTCTCGGGTCTGGAGCACCACGTGATCGTGGGCAAACGCACGCAGCCCGATTTCGGCAATCAGATTTCGCCGCTGGTGTGGAACTATCTGTGGCGGGACATGAATCAGTTCATGGATCAACGCGGTCTGATCGAAATGACCTGGGGACGTCGCCTCAAGAACCGAATGATGGTGGCCTTAGGACGACTTCTGAAGATTCAAACCGACCGCATGTACTGACGCGTCCGCGCCGAACATCTTTTCGCCGTTCTCGAAAGCCGCTTCCAGCATCCGCGTATGCAGCACGATGCACTCACGCAAACATCCCAGGAAAAGCTTACGTTCGTCTTCCGTGCGTACGACCTCGCTCAGGTAAGTGCGCATCAACTTCAGATGATTGATGTCGACCGTCGAATGCTCGTGCAGAAAGGTCAGCGCGCCCTCGGGAACGCCCTTCGCTTTCAGCATTTGCATGATCGCGGGCCCGTTCTGGGTCGGCGTGTATTCCAAATGAAAGAGGTAGGAAAGATAAGACGCCGGTCCACGCGATTGAATGCTGTAAACCGTGTTCGCGAAAAAAGCGCGGGTTTCGGGTAAAGGTTCCGACGACAGAACTTCAGTGCGCGCAACGCCCAAGGCTTCCAAATCTTCAATCGCGAGCAGATCGTGACCCAGCTCCGAAATCGCGTGCTGGAAGAACTTTTTGAAAGCGTCACGCGGCCGCCCGTCGATGAACAGCGTCGCGTAGGCCTGCAGTTGCGGATTCAAGCCGGCGTTATGATACGTTTCGAAGAGGAAGCCTTTGTAGTGAGCTAGACCAAGGTCCCCGCTCGCCAGGCGGCGATTCCAAGGACGGGTCGCCTGCTGCGCCATCTCTTGGTTCCATACTTCAACCGCGTCTTCGAAAAGCCCCATACGTGCACCTCTGCGGTCAGTTTCCGTGAGGATTCGGACGATGACAAACGCGCCTCGACCGAAGCTGGTCGTACGTCGGTCGGATTTAAAATTCTTAATGTTCTGCCGATAGATAGAGTGGATGGCCGCCCTCAATTACGAACTCACCAAACAGCACTTTCACGTTCGGATCTATCGATCCTACCTGAAGTATTTGGCGGATCACTACCCCACGGTCGACACGCGCGCGCTTTGCGAAAACGCGGGTCTACCTTTCGAGTATCTGCAAAGCGCCGACGGTTGGGTTTCGATCGAGTTCAACTCGCGCTTCATGGCCGAGATCCGCAAACACGTTCATGAACCCGACTTCGAATTCCAGGTCGGTCAAATCTCGTTCAGTCCGCAGATCATGGGCCCCGCGTATTACGCGATGAAGCTCATGCCGCTGGAAGAGATCTACGCGAACATCTGGCGCCTGACCGGACAGTTCAACAAGGCCCTGCGCTTCGAAGCCCGGAAGGTGGGCCTGGGTCAAATCGAAATCCGGATTCTCGCCTCGGACAACGAACTCACGAAAACGGAACGCCAGATTCTGGTCGACTCGATGAGCGACATCGTACGCAACTCGATGGGCTTCTACGCCGGTTTCGCGAAAGAGAAAAACGTCTCGGACGTGCGTTCCTCGACCACGAAGGTTTCAGACCTCGAGTACAAACTGAACCTCAGCTATCCCATCGCCGATCGGCGCGTTCTGCGTGGAGTCTTCTACCCTTCGCTCGCCGCGATCCTCGCGTTCGCATTCGATCAGTGGATCGTCGGGGACTCCCTTCTGACCGGCGGCGCGCTGGCCGGCTTCGGCTTTCTGGCCGTGTATATGTACTTCGCCCGCCGCAGCACCCAGGATCTGCGTTCGGCCCTGAACGAGTCCGAACAGGCGCGCACCCACGTCGACACGCAATACCGTATGCTCGTGGACGCGAAGATTTCGCTGCAACGACGCCTGAGCGAAGCCGAAGCGATCAACCAACTGACCGCCGCGCTCTCGCACACCTCGAGCGAGGACGAGATCTTGCAAAAGGCCACCGAGGCTTTGACGACGGTTCTTTCATTCGACCGCGTCGTCTTGATGCTCGCCAACAGCGAAATTCAAATGCTCGAGGTTCGCGGCTATTCGGTTTTGGATCCACAGATCACGCAAGACGTGAAGTTGTTCAAACTGCCGATCGACATCTCGAGCAGCGATCCGACCAAAGTTTCCAACATCTACCGCTTCGGTCATCCCGTCTTGATTTCCGACGTGGCGGCGCACATTGATTCTTTGAATTCCGAGTCCCGCGCGCTACTGCAAGCCTCGCAGTCGAAATCCTTCGTGGCCGTGCCGATTCGGTCCGCCGAAAAGGCGCATGGCGTGCTGTTGGCGGATACCTTCTACTCGCAACGCGAACTGACTGTCGAGGACAAGGACATCCTGACCCTGGCCGGACAACAGATCGCCATGGCCCTCGAAAAGCATCATGCGCAGGCCGAAGCCGTCGAAGCATTCGTCGAACTCGAGATGATGGCGAAGTCCTACAGTCGTTTCGTCCCTTTCCAGGTCATCGAACTTCTGGGTTACAAAAAGGTGACCGACATCGAAGCCCGCGCGGGCAAAGAGATTTCGATGGCGGTCCTGTTCTGCGACATCCGCGGTTTCACCTCGATGTCCGAGATCATGTCCCCTGCGGACGCGATCGCCTTCCTGAATTCCTACTTCACGCATCTGGCGCCCACGATTCAGAATAACAACGGTATCATCGACAAATTTATGGGCGATGGCATCATGGCGCTGTTCATGGATCCCAAGGACGCGCTACGCGCCTCGTCCGAATTCCAGCATGCCTTGCGGAAATTCAACGAGGTTCACCGCTCGGGCGGCGTCCGCAAACTGATCCGCACCGGCATGGGCATCCACTTCGGTCGCGTGATCTTGGGCGCGGTCGGTTACGAGGATCGCCTTTCCATCAGCGTCGTTTCGGATTCGGTCAATCTGGCTTCGCGACTGGACGGCCTGACGAAAAAATTCGGGGTCGATATCGTCTGCTCGGAAGAAACTTATGCCTTTGGCGAGCCCGAAAACTTCCGCCTGATCGGCCACCTCAGCGTCGACGGTCGCCAAGGCTTGAATCGCATTTACGAATATTTCGGACACCTGAGCGTCGCGGACAAACAGAAACGCCGCGCCTCGAAGGAACTTTTGCGGCAGATCGTGGAATCCGAGAATGAAGAACGGATCTTCGAGGTGCCGGCGACGCTTCTGGAAGATAGCGTCTTCCGTTACTACGCCGAGCAGGGGCGCATTCACGCCCCCGGCATCGACCGGCGCGGCGCTTAGCGTACGATCTTTGAGTGCTAACGCACTTTCGCTCTGATGAGATCTTGAACGTGGATCACCCCGACGGGGCGACGCGGATTTGGCGCCTCTTTATCCAGAACGAACAGCACGTTGATACGGAATTGCTCCATCAAGAAGAGCGCTTTTTCCGCAAGCTCTGCGGCGTCGATGGTGCGGGGATTCTTGGACATCAACTCCGAAGCCGTACCCGAGAACGGATCCTGATCGCCATCCAAACGACGGCGGATGTCCCCGTCGGTCACGATACCGATCAACTGTTCTTTTTCATCCAACACGCCCGCCGCGCCACGAACGTCGCCCCGGCTCATGACCGAAAAGACTTCGCGCATCGGCGTCGTCAGCGACAGAATCGGCAGTCCCGCGCCCCCGTGCATCAGGTCGCGCACTTGCGACAAACGGAAGCCGATCCCCCCGCCCGGATGGTTCTGGAAGAAGTCCTCCGAGCGGAAACCTTTCGCGTCCAGCACGACCATCGCCAGCGCATCGCCGATCGCGAGCGTCGCGGTGGAAGACGCCGTCGGCGCCAGCCCCAAAGGGCAAGCCTCTTTCGGGATTTTCAGATCCACGATGACCTGCGCACGTTTCGCCATTTCGCTTTCGGGATTCGCCGTCAGCGCGATGAGCGGTACGCCCTTGCGGCTGCAATAACTCAAGATCGGCAACAGCTCTTGCGAACCGCCGCTGTAACTGATCGCGACCACGAGGTCTTTCTTTTCGACGAACCCCAGATCGCCGTGGGAACTTTCCGCGGGATGCAGGAACATCGCGGGCGTACCGGTCGAAGACATCGTGCTCGCGATTTTACGCGCGATGTGACCGCTTTTACCGATGGCCGTCCACACGACCTTCCCTTCGCAAGCCAAGATCAGCTCGACGGCTTTCTGAAAATTCTCGTCCAGCCGGTCCTTCAAGGCGAGGATCGCCTGCGATTCGATCTCGAGGACTTTGCGCGCCAGTTCTAAATTGTGTTCGGTACGGGACACTCGGTAACGCCTTCCTAAGATGGACTCTAAGACTGGATATTCAGCGCTTTCGCGCCCGCACGGGTGGCGGCGGATGTGGTTTTCACACTCGACGTCGAACGGCGCTCCAGCAGCTCTTTGCTCTTCAAACTCGCCTTCACGAATTGCGTGAACAGCGGATGCGGAGCCAGGGGTTTCGATTTGAATTCAGGGTGGAACTGCACGCCGATGAACCACGGATGATCGACAAGCTCGACGATCTCGACCAGATCGCGCTCTTTGCAGATTCCCGCCGCGTTCATCCCCTTCTTTTCGAACAACGCTTTGTACTTGTTGTTGAATTCGAAGCGGTGACGGTGGCGTTCGAAAATCAGATTCGACTTGTAGACCTGATGGGCTTTCGAGCCGGGCATCAGATTGCAGCTATAGGCGCCCAAGCGCATGGTGCCGCCCTTGTTCTGGATCCCACGCTGCTCGTTCATGATGTCGATCACGAAACTTCCACGCGCGTTCTTGTCCTCATGCCATTCACGCGAAGTCGCGTCACGAATACCGCAAACGTTGCGGGCGAATTCGATCGCCGCGAGCTGCATGCCGTAGCAAATACCGAAGAAGGGAATCTGGCGCTCGCGCGCGAACTTGATCGCCGCCAGCTTGCCCTCGACGCCGCGGGCGCCGAAGCCCCCGGGTACCAAGATGCCGTGAACCTGCGATAGCGCCTGCACGACGTTGCGGTCGTTCACTTTGTCGGAGTCCACGTAGACGATTTCGACACGCGAGTTATTCGCGATCCCGCCGTGCACGATCGACTCGTGCAGCGACTTGTAGGACTCACGCAGATCGACGTATTTCCCGACGACGGCGATACGCACGGTCTTCGCGGGACGTTTCAGGATCTTGACGATATTTTCCCAACCGCGGATGTCCGGTTTGCCGCCTTCGAGCCCCAGGCGCTCAACCAAAAGACCGTCGAGATTTTCGTGGGACAACTTCAACGGCACTTCGTAGATCGTCGACGAATCCTGCGCGGCGATGACCTGTTCGGGTTTCAGCGAGCAGAACAGACCGATCTTCGCTTTCAGTCCTTGATCGAGCGGCTTCTCGGTACGGCAAACCAGGAAGTCCGGCTGCAGACCGATTTCGCGCAGCTCTTTCACCGAGTGCTGCGTGGGTTTCGATTTCAACTCACCGACCACGCCGATGTACGGCACGTAGGTGACGTGGATCAGTACCGAGTTCTCGTGTCCGATATCGGTGCGCATCTGACGAATGGCTTCCAAGAACGGTAGCGATTCGATGTCACCCACGGTCCCGCCGATTTCCACGATTGACACTTCCGCGCCCTGCGAGGCTTCGAAGATGCGGGCTTTGATTTCGTCGGTGATGTGGGGAATGACTTGGACGGTGCCGCCCAAATAGTCGCCGCGACGTTCGCGCGAAATCACGGTGTCGTAGATCTGCCCGGTGGAAACCGAATTCGACCGCGTCAGGCTCACGTTCGTGAAACGCTCATAGTGCCCCAGATCCAGATCGGTCTCGGCGCCGTCCTCGGTGACGTAGACCTCACCGTGTTGCAGCGGCGACATGGTCCCCGGATCGACGTTGAGGTAAGGGTCCATCTTCATGAGGGAGATACGGATCCCGCGCGCTTCCAGCAACGAACCCAGCGACGCCGCCGTCAGTCCTTTACCGATGCCCGAAACGACCCCGCCCGTCACGAAGACGAACTTCTGCTGGAATCCTTTTTTGGTCGTTTTTTTGGTCGAAATTTTCGCGCGCGCGGGTCGGGATGCCGTTTTGGTTTTCTTTTTCGAAGTCTTCATTCATCCCTCCAGATTTCATTCAGTTTTACAAGATCGTCCGGGGTGTCAACTCCCAGGCTGCGGCCTTCAACGCGGGTCACGAAGATCCGCTCCCCCATCTCGAGCGCCCGCAGCTGCTCCAGGCTTTCCGCCCGCTCGCAGTAGCTCGGAACGGTGCCGCAGAACTCATCTAAAAAGCCCTTCCGGTAGGCGTAAAAGCCCATATGCTTCAGCACGGGACCGGCGCCCATCTCCGCGAAGCTCTGCCGCGAATACGGCGCGGCGTAGCGGGTGAAGTAGATCGCGTGGGATTTGGAGTTCACGATGGCCTTCACGGCATTCGGCGACTCCAGGTCTTCGGCCCCCAGATCGTGCGCGATCGTCGACATGCGCAGCGAAGCGTCGCGCTGAAACGGACGGATCAACGCTTCGATCCACTCGCGGCGCACCTGGGGCTCATCGCCCTGAACGTTCACCACCAGATCGTCCGCGCCCAAACCCAATTGCGTCGCGGCCTCGTGAATGCGATCCGAACCCGAGGGATGGTCGGTGCGGGTCATCGCGACCTGAAAGCCTGCGGCCTCGACCGCCTGGCGAATCCGCTCGTCATCGGTTGCGACCACGACCTGTGCTTCGGGCCAAGCCGCGCGCGATTTCTCCGCGACTCGTACGATCATGGGTTTTCCCTGCACCAGCGCCAGCGGCTTACCCGGAAAACGGGTCGAGGCAAAACGCGCGGGAATGACGATCGCAATTTTCATTCGCCCTCCACCGCTTCGTCGGCGACGGGTTTGGTCTTTTTCTTCGCGTTCAGCGCGGGCAACACCCAGCTCTTGAAAAGAAATTCTTCGACTTCTTCCGCGCCGATTTTTTTGGTGTTCGAAACCATGAAGACCGGGCTCCCCGAAGCCTTACGCAAAGACTGCTCGAGCTTGCGGACCTCGTTCGGTTTCAATTTGTCGATTTTGGTCGCGACCACGCAGAGCGAACGCCCCGTCGTGTTCATGAATTCTTTGAGCGCCTCTTCGTCCTCGGACCATTCGCGGCGGCAGTCCATCACGAGGATCGCGCCCACCAGACAGTCCCGATCCGCCAAGTACAGCTCGATCATCTCGGCCCATTCGTCGCGCTCGGCGTGGCCGCGGGCCGCAAAGCCGTATCCGGGCAGATCGACCCAACGGTATTTGCCGTTCGCGGCCTCGAAAAAATTGAGTAAACGCGTCCGGCCCGGAGCCTGACTCACGCGCGCGACGTCGCTTTTCGCCCAGTGATTGAGGAAGGAACTTTTGCCGGCGTTGGACCGACCGGTGATGGCGATTTCGGGTTTATTCCCGTCGGGAAAATCTTTGCTCCATTGAGCGCTCTTCAGGTAACGGACAACACGGCTCATGGGATTTAAAGACTAGTCGATTCTTCGAATTTGGACAACGAGTCTTAGACAATAGAAGTCCGCGGCAATCCCCTCGCCTCATCTCGAAAATACGGGCCCCTGAGGCCTTTCCGGCTTGGAACTGCTTTTGAAATGACCGCTTCGCGAGGTGATTATGAACGAATTCCAACTCCGCTTCCCCGGCCGTACGCAAAGTCTCGAGCTCTCCGAGCATACCCCCCTCGGCCGCGAAGCCCAATGGCCCGGGGCCACTGAGCCTAAAGCGAGCGACCGCCACGCCCGTATCGAACGCAAAGAACAAGGTTATCTGATCCGCGACCTGCGCAGTGAGCACGGCACCTTCGTCAACGGGACCCGCGTGAGCGAAGCCTGGCTGCAACCCGGCGACGAAATCCGCATCGGTGACGCCATCGGCCTTTTCCAAGCCATCACCGTCGAGCCCGTTTTCGGTTTGACCTCGAAATGCCCCGCTTGGAAGGAGCAGCTGAAACGGGTCGCCTCGGTCGCCCAATCCCCCTTCCCCGTCCTGCTTTTGGGTCCCTCCGGTACGGGGAAAGAAGTCCTCGCCGAAAGCATTCACAATTATTCTTCCCGTCGCGATGGCCCCTTCGTTCGCGTGAACTGCAGCGCCCTCACCGAAACCCTCGTTGAATCGGAACTCTTCGGTCACGTGAAAGGCAGCTTCACCGGCGCCATCGCCGACCGCAAAGGGGCTTTCGAGAGCGCCCGTGGCGGCACCCTGTTTTTGGACGAGATCGGCGACCTGCCCTACGGGCTTCAAGCAAAACTTCTGCGCGCGCTGGAAAACAACGAGATCCGCTCGGTCGGAAGCGACCGCACGATCCAAACCGACGTCCGCATCTTGGCCGCGACTCACCAAAATCTGATCGAAAAGATTCACGCCGGAAGTTTCCGTACGGATCTTTACTATCGTCTGAACGTCGTCGCGATCCAGCCTCCGGCATTGAACGAGCGGATGGACGATTTCGAGGATCTTCTGTACGGATTTGCGAAGCAGATGCGCGTGCGTTTCTCGCACGGCGCGATCCAAAAACTCAAAAAACACACTTGGCCCGGAAACATCCGCGAGTTGAAAAACACCGTGGCGCGGGCCTCCGCCTTCTTTCCGCAACGCCAAGTGGAAGAGACCGACGTCGTCGAAATCTTGGACCGCGCGAGCGTCGGTACACCCTTGCCGAGTTTCCCGGGCGCAGCGCTCGCCCCCGCCCCGGTTCCCGTGGACCTTCCCGTCATCAAAGAGATGGAGCGCCAGATGATCGTGAAGCGGCTGATCGCCAATCACGGCAACCAGCGCCGGACCGCGCAGGATCTGGGAATGCCCAAAAGCACCCTGCACGACCGTTTGAAACTCTACAATATCGACCCCCGCCAGTACGCACCCGGATACCCGGGCCTGGAAGGCGCCATCCGTGAAGCGATGGCGATTCCCGAGGCGCAAGGGGCGTCAGGAGTCTAAGGATTCACGGCCAAAAATTCGAAGTAAAGCTGCGCGGGACGCGGGACCTTGGCGCCGCAATCGTTCATCGTGTTCGCGCCCTCGCCGTTCAAGACCTTGTACTGCAACGACTCACGGGGTTTGATCCCGCCGGTATCGCGTTCTTCGAGCCGGATCTCTTCGAAGTCCTCGAAGGACATGTAGCGTAGAACGCCGTTGTGGTAGGTCGCCCAGCCTTTGGGGCGATCGGGATCCTCCGACGTCCAGATCAAAGCTTCGTTGATATAAAGTTCGACCCGACGATTTTCGATCGGCCCGAGTTTGAAATAGTACTGCGTACGTCCCATCGGGATGAACGAGAGCGTACATGGAACCGGCTCATTTTCGGGAGGCCGCTGGGCCGCCCGTTTCAATTCTTCCCAATCGCATCCAGACAAAATAAGAACCACCGCGGACAATAAAAGACCGCGCCAGGCGTTCGCCATGACTGACTCCTTCGTGAAATGTGTTAAGGGGACCGTTTATTCGCTAAAAATTTCCGCGCACTCGGGATTCGCCGTGAGCAAGGTCTTCAACGTCGGCGCGAGCTCCTGAAGCGGGGGAAGCTGGCCGCAGGCTTTCGCGTCCAAAGCGTTCAGGCAGGCACCCAATGCCGGGCCGTCGACTTTCACGCTTCCCTCACGCACACCGATCGCGACCGCGCGACTATCAGTGAACTTCGTCAGCCCGAAATGTGTCGGCAGCGTATCGGTCCCGAGCGTCCGCTCGCGGCAGTCGGCTCCACGGAGCGGTGAACCGCAGCGCTGAAGCGCGCCGCAGAGGCCCTGATCGATCAGCAGAATCGCGGGGTTTGATTGCGCGCAGTCCGTGTCATTTTCGCTTTCGCAATAACCGCTGTTCACGGGCATTTCCAAACCGGGGTTTCCCGAGTCCGTCCCTTTGAACATGCAGCCCGAAAGGGCGAAGCCGAGGATGAGAAGCAGTGCTTTCATGAGTTTCCTTTCTTCAGTTGCGCCACGGGAAAAAGCTGCAAGTTCAACTGAAGGACGTTTTCGGCGGTATCCGCCGCTTCGGAGAGTTCGAGAATTTCGTCTTTCAATTTTTGAATTTTTCGGCGCGCCAGTTCGTAGGCTTCGGGCGTCAGACGCACGGTGACCGCGTGGAACTCACGCTCGTGCGCCTTGAATCGACCGAGAGCTTGCTTCGCTAAATCGAGGATCTCGAGGTGGAAACCGAAGAGCGCCGAATTGATCACCCGGTCGCCCGAGCGTAAGGTTTGGTGGCGCACGCGCAGGAAGCCTTGGCCGTCGCTCGCGATGAGTCCCAGCTTTTGCAGATGCACGATCCCCTCGTGAATTTGCGCGCGCGAAAGCCCCAGGCTGACTTTTTCGTATATCTCGTCGGCGTTTTGAAAACCCTCGCGCAACGTCAGCACTTCGCGCAAAACCACGTAGGCCCATTTGCGGTGATACTCGAATTGATCTTTGGCTAAAATCGAAGTCGCCAGCCGTGGCTTCAATCCGACGAGCTTTTCGGCGTAGTGAAGTTTATCGGTCAGATCTTTCGCGCGTTGGAACTGCACCAAGGCGCGGAAGTAGTCCCCCTCGGCGACCGAAAGTTTGAACATCTGCACGACCTTCTCGGCGCCTTCGGCGGTCAGCTCGCGTTCTTGATCGATGACGAGCTTGAAGAAGTTCGGCGAGGTGTAGCCCGCCTGCTGCGCCATCCACCGGTAAGAGCAAGGAAGACCGCGGGCCTTGCGTTCGGCCATCAACTTCGCGAGCAACGCGCGGTAGTCGTCGTATTCAAAAAAGTGACGCGAAGGCGTCGTGGGCTCCAGGTTCATGTCCCTAAGTATCGGGGACCTCTGATGGAATTCAAGGCAAGGACGTGCAAATGCGTATTCAACCCGGAATACGCACCTGGACCATGGGCCAGGTCACGGCTTCAGCACGATGGTTTTGATCCGCAAGCCGCGCAGCTGCCCTTGGCTTAGATTGCGGTTCAGATCTTTGAGGAGATCTGCGGCCATCCCTTGCTTGCCGGGCGGCGTATCCAGGACATCGAAGCTGTACTCTTCGATTTTGCGCTGCATGCGATCACGGAAAAAGGCTTCCCGCGATTTCAACTCGAGGATGGATTCGGGACTCATTCCTTCGGCGAAAAATTCGACCGCGAGCATCGGGTTTTCGCCCGAATTCGAGCTGGGCCGGATGTTGACCACCATCTTCGTGATCAAAAGAAGGTTCGGTGTGGACCGGACGTTGTCGAAGAAAAGCTCCGGTTTTTCCGCCGGGTCGTATTCGAAAACGGGAGCGCCTTCGTCGGCGAAGTTCGCGATGAAAAGCTCTTTTTGTCCCGGCAGGAGGCGTCCCGTGAACGCGAAGTAGACTCCGTAGCCCGCGCCCGCGATGACCGCCAAAGTCGATACCAGCAGGAGCTTCCGTTTCAGGCTCATCGCGCCGAAGCTCTTCAGCCCGCCGCCCACGCCCTCTTTCAGCGAGGATGCGGCTTGGACCACGCCTTTGCGTGTCCCCTTCCACAGTCCGAGCGCCAAGTCGTGCGCCCGATTTCGCGAGGCGATGGCGAGCGCCACCGCTTTGGCCGCGAGCTTCGCGCGGAGTTTCCGCAGCCCCAGCACCCAGCCCGGCAAGAAGGTCAGATTGCGGTAGATGAATTTCCAAACCGGCTTACCGTGCTCCCACTTCGCGATCTCGTGGCGGAGCTCTTCGGCGACGTCTTCCTCGGGAACCTCGGCCAACTTCAGGTTTTTGTCGGCCGCCAGATCCTTCATCCGCGCGGCGAACTCGGGATCTTGTTCGTCGAGAAAACGATCGATCTCGGCCTCATCGGGCTCGTGATCCTCCGGAAGGAGTTCGTCGGGATTCGGATTGGCTTCGTCCTGCATCAGTTTCCAGTCTTCAGTCGAGGGAGATCCTGCAGATAGTCTAAGTTTTGCCGACCTTCACCGGCAACTGAATTTCGCGCGCGCAAGTTTCGTGTAGACTTGAGGAATCGGAGGCGTCGATGAAATTGGGGTTGCTGGCACTGTCTTTGGTCCTGAGCGCGGGTTGCACCCACTTCGAACGCAGCACCGGCAGCGGATATTCACCCGCGGCCAGCCCGAAAACCCAGGTTTACCGCACGAAGCCCAACGTCCGCGATCAGGAGTGGGGTTCACTGCAAACGAAAACCCGTATCAAACAGCTCGAAAACTCATTGCGCACCCGTAAGGAGCTCGATCAGTACTCGAAGGTACTGCCGCTTCTGAAAAGCGACCAAGAACGCATCGAATTCCTGGAGCTGAACAACTTCGAAGCGCGCAGCCGCTGGATGAACCAAAACAAAGTCCCGGCGCGCAACCAACTGCAGCAAGAAACGATGCGCGAGCTGATCGAAGCCCAGGACATCGCCGTCGGCATGCCGCAGAACCTGGTGAAAAAATCTTGGGGCGATCCCGAAAACATCGAAGTCTCGGGCAATCCCGAGTTCCGCAACGAGCGCTGGCGCTACTCGAAGTACGTCAGCACGCCCGACGGTTACAAACTCGAGCGCAAGGTCGTCTACTTCGAAGCCGGCAAAGTCGTCGGCTGGGAAGTGGAATAACGGCGCCATGTCGGTCGCCGGCAAAGCCGAATGCGTCGACGGCGGAGCCGTAACGTGCATACGGTGACGTGGATGCGTCGACGGCGAAGCAGTGACGTGCGGCTAGTGGGCTTCGGACCAGTTCGGCCCCTGGGCGGCGTTGACCTTCAACGGAACCGCGATCTTCACCACGGACTCCATGATGCGGATGATTTCGGGAGTCGCCTCGCGTAAACGCTCGGGCGTATCTTCAAAAATCAATTCATCGTGCACTTGCAAGGTCATCGGGACGCCGATGCCGTTCACCACGTCGATCATCGCTTTTTTCACGATGTCGGCGGCCGTACCTTGAATGGGCGCGTTGATGGCCGCCCGCTCGCCGAATTTACGGATCGCGGGATTCGCGCTCTTGAACTCTTTCATGTAACGTTTGCGCCCGAAGAGCGTCGACACGAAGCCGTCGGCTTGCGCCTGCGCGATCGTGGACTCGATGTAGCGACCGACGCCGGGGAAACGCTGGAAGTAGCGCGCGATGATCTCTTGGGCTTGTCCACGGGGAATTCCGAGCGTTTCGGCCAGACCGAAGGCCCCTTGGCCGTAGGCGATACCGAAGTTCACGGCCTTGGCCGTTCGCCGGTGATCCGCCGTCACTTCGGATAACGGAACTTGGAAGATCTCGCTGGCGGTCGCCGCGTGGATATCCAAATCGTCCTTGAAGGCCTGGATCAGATTCGCGTCGTCGGCGTAGTGCGCGAGGATCCGCAGTTCGATCTGTGAGTAGTCGATGCTCAAAAGCTCTTTGCCGGGACTTGCGACAAACGCTTTGCGGACCTCTTCCCCCCGCGCGGTGCGGATCGGGATGTTCTGCAAATTCGGATTGAGTGAAGACAGGCGGCCCGTCGCCGTATGCGTGGAGTTGAAGGTCGTGTGCACGCGGGCGTCGCCGTCCGCCAGCAGGGGAAGCGCGTCGACGTAGGTGGACTTCAACTTCGTGAGTTCGCGATAAGTCAAAATCTCGGCCGCGATCGGATGGAGCGGTTTCAGTTTGTCCATGACGTCGGTGTCGGTGGAGTAGCCGGTTTTGGTTTTACGTCCCGGCGGCAACTTCAATTCATCAAACAGAACCGCGCCCAGTTGTTTGGGGCTACCGATATTGAACTCGCGGCCCGCCAGCTCGTGGACCTTCTTTTCCACCGACTTGATATCGGCGGCCAGACCTTCGCTTTGTTTCGCCAGACGCGGCAAATCCAAACGGACCCCACGCTTTTCCATATCGAAAAGAATCGGGATCAGCGGCAAGTCGAGCGTCCGGTAGATCCCCTGCTGGGTTTCGTCGAGATCCGCGTCCAGCTTCGCATTCAAGCGGAGCAGCAACGCGAAATGTTCCGTGGGCGAAAGCGCGTCGGGCAACACTTCGCCCAACACTTTCGAAACGACGAGGGCGAGGTCGCTCCCTTCGCCGGGGGCCAGCAGATACGCTTTCACCTGCAAGTCGTCGCACATATGAATCGCTTCGAGTTTCAGTTCGTGGCCCAGGGCCTTGATATCGAAACCGCAGAGTTTCTGATCAGGTGAAGACAGCGCCGTTGTCCACTCGGGCATCTCGCCCGATAGACGGTAAATTTTTTGATCGTCATTCGGAGAAAGGTAAACCCCCATGGGCCCCGAAAAAAGCCACAGGCGTTCGGTCCGCGGAAACTTCGCCAAAAAGGCCGGAGCTTCGATCTCTTCGATTTCGATGCCGTCCGCCTCCGCCGAAGCGGCAGGGGCCTGAGGGGTGGGGGGCGTCTCGGTCGTCTTCGGCGCGAAGTTCGGCAAAGCCTTCTTTTCACCTGCGGCGGTTGAGGCCACATCCGTCGCGATCGTGAAACCGTCGGGAACTTGGTTGTCCGGATGATTCGGTAGTTCGCGGATCGTTTTCGCCAGATTTTTGAAATTGAGATCGGTGATCAGCTCTTCGATCTCGGCGACCTTCACGGGCTCGAGGTGATAGCTTTCGACCGTTTCTTGCAACGGCACATCGCAAACGATCGTCACCAGTTTCTGCGACAGATACGCGTTCGCCTTGTCATTGACGAGCTTGTCCTTCGTCGCACCTTTGATATTTTCGATGTTCGCGTAAATCCCGTCGAGGCTATCGAAATCCGTCAAAAGTTTCTGCGCGCCTTTGGGACCGATGCCCTTCACGCCGGGGACGTTGTCCGAAGAATCGCCCACGAGCGCGAGGTAATCGATCATCTGGTCGGGACGGATTCCCCATTTCGCGAGGGCTTCGGCCGGGCCGGTGCGCTCGGCCTTCATGGTGTCGTACATGACCACGCCGGGCTTCAACAGCTGCGCGAAGTCTTTATCGCCCGAAACGATCACGACATCGTAGCCCTTTTCGTGACCCTTCTTCGTGAGCGTGCCGATGATGTCATCGGCCTCGAAACCCAGAACATCGGCACACGCCACACCGAGCAATGGCCCGATCTTTTTGATGTACGGGATCTGCGGAATCAGATCCTCGGGCATCTCGCTGCGATTCGCTTTGTAGTTGGGGTCGAGCTCTTTGCGGAAGGACGGCTCGGGACGATCGAAACAGAACACCACGGCGTCGGGCTTTTCGTCCTTCAAAAGCTTCATGACCATGGTCATGAAACCGTAGATGGCGTTCACGGGCAGACCGCTCGGCGAAGTCAAAGGGCGGATCGCGTAGAACGCGCGGAAAAACAGCGAGCTGACGTCGACGAGGTAGAGATTTTTTTTAGACATTCGTGGCGCTCCCGGATCAGGAGCGCGTTCGGATGGCCCTAATCCTTTTTATCGGAACCGGACTCTAAACTGCGGAGATCGATCGACTCAAGGGCTCTTTCTCTTAATGCGGCTTCCGCTTGGCAGTTCTGCGAAATTTCGTACGCAGACAGCTCGGCTTGATTGAAGAGCATCTCCAGAATTTGCGTGATCGACGACTCGGGTTTCGACTGACCTTTTTCAAGGTTTGCGACAGTGCCGCTTTCGCAGTGAAGACGACGAGCCAGATCTGATTGGCTCCATCCCATGCGGCGGCGTAATTCACGGATACGTTCTGATGTCCATTCCATGAATCGAGTTTCCGCCCGAAAAGCGGCGAAATCAAGACTAGAGTTTGGATTCAATTCTAGCTTTTTCGCCACACTTTAAGTGTTGGAATCAGCTTGGGAATTTGACCCTGTTGCGAAGTGTCCTCAGTCAGAAGAGAACACAAATACAAGCTCATCTTCACCCGCCATATCCAGGCGGTCTTTGGCTTCTTTTTCGATGAAAACCGGGTCTTTCGCCTGACGGATTTTTTGATCAAGCACACGCAAGTCGCCTTGGATGTTCGAGAGGCTCGCGGTCAACGCTTCGCGATCGTTATGGAGTCGCAAGAGGTGAAACAGATTGCCCTGAATCAGCAGCTGCAAGAGCGCGAAAACCACGCACGTCAACAGCACCTTCACCGGGCTCGAGACCCAGCGACGAATCGCCTCACCTACATTTCGCAAGGATTGCATCATGTCCCGAGCTTACACCCGCAGGTGAGCCCGGAACAGTGAAGTGCGGCGTCTCGGACCTAGGCCTAGCGCGGCGGACGTGAGATTTCGTCCTGAGCCGAGGCGACGAGGAGGGGGCGACTGAGGCGTCCTTTATGGACGCCGCAGGGAGGAACCGACGAAGGCAACGAAGGATTCAGGGCGAAAGCTCACGTCCGCGAGCGGAAGGCCGATTTTCCCCAGTACTGCGCGGCCGAGCCCAATTCTTCCTCGATGCGCAGGAGCTGGTTGTACTTCGCCGTGCGATCGCTGCGGCAAAGGCTTCCCGTTTTAATTTGCGAGCAGTCCAGCGCCACCGCGAGATCGGCGATGGTGACGTCCTCGGTCTCGCCGCTTCGGTGGGACATGACGGTCGCGTACTTGTTGCGTTGAGCAAGGCGGACCGCACGGGTCGTCTCGGTCAAAGTGCCGATCTGGTTCACTTTCACGAGAAGGGCGTTCGCGGTGTTTTTGTCGATCCCCTCTTGCAGACGTTTCGGATTCGTCACGAACAGATCGTCGCCGACCAGTTGCAGTTTCGAACCCAGCGCCGATGTCAGATGCGCCCAACCGCTCCAGTCGTCTTCGGACAGACCGTCTTCGATCGACAGGAAGGGGAACTTCGCGGCCCAGCCGCGGTAGATCTCGGTCAGCTCTTCGGCCGAGATTTGTTTGCCTTCCCAAGTGTACTTCGAATCTTTGAAAAGTTCGGTCGCGGCGACGTCGAGCGCCAGGCCGACGTTTTCACCGGGACGGTAGCCCGCCTTTTCGATCGCGGTCATCAGAAGCTCGAGCGCCTCTTGGTTGCCCTTGAGCACGGGCGCGAAGCCGCCTTCGTCCCCGACCGCCGTCGACAGGCCTTTTTCGTTCAGGATTTTTTTGAGCGTGTGGAAAATTTCCGAGCCCGCGCGCAGCGAATCCGCGAACGAGTCGTTCACGGTGGGAACGATCATGAACTCTTGAATGTTCAGACCGTTGTTCGCGTGCGCGCCGCCGTTAATGACGTTCATCAAGGGAACCGGCAACTGACAAGCCTGCGAGCCGCCGACGTAGCGGTACAAAGGCAGACCCGACTCGATCGCCGCGGCCTTCGCCGAAGCCAGCGACACGCCCAGAATCGCGTTTGCGCCCAGTTGGGTTTTGTTGTCGGTGCCGTCGAGGTCGATCAAGGTTTCGTCGATTTCGACCTGATCAAAAACGTTCATCCCGATGAGCTCCACCGAAATTTTCTCGCGCACGTTCTCAACGGCCTTCTGCACGCCTTTACCTAGGTAGCGGCCTTTTTCGCCGTCACGCAATTCGCAGGCCTCGTGCGCACCGGTCGAAGCGCCCGACGGAACCGCCGCGCGTCCAGTGACCCCGGTGCTCAGAACGACGTCGACTTCGATGGTCGGAGTTCCACGGCTATCCAAGATTTCACGGGCACGAACGCTGACGATTTCAGACATGATGATCCTCCTGAGGATGGGGCAAACTGCGATTCTGACGGAAAAGGCGATAACACTGTTCGACGGTCTGCGGGAACTGCTGCTGGACGACCGGCCAATCCACCCGGCGCATGACCTCGCGCACTTCGGGCGAAATCTTTTTCGCCGAAGCCATAAGCGTGATGATCTGCTGCGCGCGAATCATGTAGTCACTGAGGCGCGCGATGTGATGACGGAGTTGATCGTAGTCCGCACGCAGCGCTTCGGCATCCGCGCTCGCGGCGGGAGTCGCGACGGGGGCGGTCGCGCGCATCGTGAACGGCGCCATGCCCGGAGAGAAAAAGAGCGGCAGCCGATCCATCGTCCGCGCCATGACCGAAGCTTCGATGTTTTGTTTCGCCACGGAGTCGACCACACTCGGCGCGAAGAAGCGCGGGTCGTTCGCACCGATCACGGCCGGTGCGGTCGCGGCGCTCTGCAAGTTCTGCAGCAGATCGCGCGCGAGCTCGGGACTCAACTGCCGATCAATCTGCTCGGCATCGAAAATCTGACGTTGGGGCGCATCCCAGTTGAGCGACAAACGGAAACCGTCCCACTCGCAGCGCGCGGCGGGGCGACCCATGAAAACCGGAATCGCCTCGAAGGATGCCGCCATGAATTTCGTGACGAGCGGATACTGCTCGCTCGAGATCGGCAAATCGAACGCCAAGCCGGACGACGAACGCTCTTGATTCGCGACCGGCGGCGCGGGCGCGATGAAGTAAGAAAGGAAACGCTCGGGCTGCGAAAAAACTTCGGCGGGCGAAGTCATCATGCGCATAACGGAATCGAGGACGCCCCAGCTGCGCGATTCAACGCAACTTTGCGCCATCGCCGAAAGAAGCTGTTGTCCGGGGACTTCACGCGAACGTTCGAGCACCACCGCGATCAGATGCTCGAGCTCCTCGGCTTTGATCCAGTACGAAGGGTCGCGAAGAAATTCTTCGGGCACCTCGACGGACTCGAGCAGCAACGTCGTATCGTCGCCACTGTTCTCGATGTAGCGCAGAATGGTCTGCGAAAGTTTGGAGCTAATATGCACGTCAAAATGCATACCTTAGCGTTTGGGGATTTGCGAGTGAAATGGAGGGGTTGCTGTTTCGAGCGGCGGCCGCCCGTGGGGACTCTAGGCCGCGCTCTTTTTCTGAAACTGAGCTTCCGTAAACGGAAGTTTGTTGTCCACGATCTCGGGCATGAAACTGGGGACGTAACCGGTGGGTTCGAGCTGCCCCTGGAGCTTCCCGTCGGGCAGGCGAGTCATGCGCGACATCTGATAAATCGGCTCTACGATGTAGGATCCGGTGCTATCGGTCCCTTTCACCTCGGAAATGGCGCCAATTCGACGCGACCCATCATGATAACGCGAGATCTGGATGACGACGTCGATCGCCGCACCAATTTGATAGCGCAGCGCTTTTTCCGACAGCTTTCCGTCACCGCCCGACGCCAAGGCTTCCAGACGCACCATGGCATCTTCCGGCGAGTTGGCGTGGACCGTTCCCATACAACCGCGGTGACCGGTGTTCATCGCCTGCACGAGCTCGAGGGCTTCGCCGGAACGAACCTCTCCGACGATGATGCGATCGGGACGCAAACGCAGGGAGCTTTTGAGCAGATCACGGATCGTGACTTCCCCTTTGCCGAGACCGTCGGCCATTTTGGTTTCGAAAAAGACGACGTGATCGTAGACGACTTTCAGTTCCGACGAGTCCTCGATCACGATCACGCGCTGACCTTTCGGAATGCGCGAGCACAGAAGTCCCAACAGCGTGGTCTTACCCGAACCGGTTCCCCCGCTGACCAGAATGTTTTTTCCGAGGTACATGCATACGTCGAGAAAACGCGCGCCATCGGCCGAGATCGCGCCCATGGCGATGTAGTCTTTGAAATTGATTTTCGACTGCGTGAATTTACGAATCGAGATCGTGGTGCCATTGCGTGCGCAGGGCGGAATCACGATACACACCCGAGAGCCATCGGGAAGACGCGCGTCCAGACGCGGTTCTTCGTCGGTGATTCGGCGTTGAATCGAATCGGCGATATTCCGGGCGGCGGCCAGGAGCGCGTCCTCGTCGGTGAAAGTCACTTCGGTCTTTTCGATGTGACCTTTGCGTTCGACGAAAACGTCTTGGTGTCCGTTGATCATGATCTCGGACACGGTGGGATCGTCGAGCAGCGGGACGATCGGGCCCAAAAAGTTACGGACCGCGCTTTGTTTCGCGGTCATCACCGGTTCTTTTTTGGCGCGCGCATTACTCATGACTTAAAACTCACTCGCTAGCCGGACGACGGCCCTCCGCATTGGGAGCGACGACGACCCGACCTTGTTTGGCGGTTTCCGGGCACTGAAACGAAAAGACCCCTTCGATTTTCGGCGAGATCTGGAAGGTCTTCGGCTGACCGTAAAAGGTGCCGTGATGTTCCGAGAACGCGTCGAACACGAAGCTGACGTTCTTCGCGGCCTCGTTCACGTTCACGACGTGAATCTTGTACGCTTGTCCCGCCTTCAGCTGAATCGTTTCGGGCACGAAACCCTTTTCGGTATTCATGATGACGATTTCCTGCGCGGGATCGAGAGAAGTGAAGATCCCGGCGAACATCGAATCTTTTTTCTGATTTTCGGTGACGACCGACGCGGGTCCGCGCGTCTTCACCTTTTGCAGATCGCCCTGACGACGCGAAAGATCGACTTCCCATGCGCGAACGGAAACGTGCATGAAGCTCACGGCCAGAAACAATGCGACCTTCATCGTCAACGCGAGACGCGCGACGAATTTAGTGTACGTCTTTGCGATCGGTGAATTCAGCGAACTCACGGGCCACCTCCACGGCGATAAAATTCACGGTCTGCGCATCGAGCGACATCAGTCTTTCAACCAACTGATTCTTGTCCCCGTGGCAGTCGTTCACGATCTTCATGGCTTGCGAGTACAGATCCGGACGCGCCTTCATCTCGTTCGAGATTTCTTTCCAATCGGCATTGAGAACGGGATCAATCGCTCCCACCGAATAAAGTGCGTCGAATACCGCTTGCAGATCGCCTTGAATGAACATCGTGTCCTCCCCTTGATGCCGGAAATCCTTTCCGGACATTGTCTTCATCGGAAATGAACCCGGAATACTTGAGTCGGATTGAGACGAATCCCCGTTTTTTTGAAAACGCGCCCGACGAAGATCGCGAGCTCGACGATTCGCTGAACATTCAAACATCCTGGACGTCCTGACGATGAGGAATCAGGCCTTCGTCTTGCTGGATGAAAGCCTAAAGGAGTCGCCATGAAAACCATCCTTCGTGTCTCGCGCGCTTGTCTGACCCTGGGCCTTCTGGTCGTGGTCGCCGCGTGCAACCGCACGCAGTTCTCGCCCATGCCGGAAGAGATTTCGAACTCGGTGACTCCGCAATCGGAAGAGATCATGCAGGGCTCGCAACCCGCGCCGGTGGATCTGCTCGTCGTGATGGACAACTCGCGCTCGATGGCCGACGAGCAAGAGAAGATGGCCGAGCGCACCCAAAACCTGCTGAATGAAATCGACTCGCTGGACTGGCGCATCGGCATCACCACCACGGACGTTTCGACCGGCAGCTACGGTCTGCGCGGCGAACTGCTGGCACTGACCGGTGGGCAAGGCAAAGTCCTGCTGAAAGGCGCCAACGACGCGCAACGGATTTTCGGCGACACCATGAAACGCGACGAAACCCTGACCTGCCCGACGACCGGAGTCTGCCCGACGGGCGACGAACAGCCGCTGGCTGCCACGCTGCAGGCCCTGCAGAAACGTAACGGCGTGAACCAAGGTTTCTTCCGCCCGAACGCGGACATGATGGTTTTGATCATCACCGATGAAGACGAAAAATCGAACGGCGCTGCGGGCGCGACGACGGGCGCGCAGCTGGTGAACGGCGTGCGCCAGATCCTGAGTGATGACCAGAAATTCATCGTGTCGGCGATCGTCGTGAAGCCGGGCGATACCTCGTGCTTCAATCAGAACTCTCCGGACGGAAATTACGCGAACGTCGTCGCGGGCGCGGTGGCATTGACCGGTGGATTTCTGGGTTCGGTGTGCGCGGTCGACTACGCCGATCAGCTAAGGCGCGTCGGGCAGTTGGTGCGTAAAGCGGCCGACTCGTTCGAGCTGACCCAAACTCCCGAAGCCGGGACCTTGGAGATCAGCTTCTCGCCGGCCCAACCGCAAACCAAATGGAAACTCGTGGGGCGCAAGGTGGTCTTCACGCAGAACCCGCCCCCGATCGGCACGTTCATGCGCGCGACTTATATCCCCATGCCTTAGCGGCATGGGGCCCGTCATCCCCATGCCCTAAAGACCTCGCTCGAAAAAGAAAACGCCGGGGGGACCCGGCGTTTTTCGTTTCGGCGGCGATTTGGATTCGCTCCCTATTCCTTTTTCTTTTCGGCGCCCTTGATGATCGCGCTCGCCATTTCCGACGGTGACTTGGTCGGCTTCATCATGCCGAGCTTGCGTTCGTTTTCGGCTTTACGGGTCAGCGAGATGTCGGCGTCGCGGATCTTCGTGACCATTTCCTTTTCGAAGCTTTCGGTCACCCGGGGCTTCATATCCGAAAGGAAGTTCTCGAGCATGACCGCGTAGGTAACCTGCGCCGTCGCCTTCACCTTGTCCGGTTTCTGCAGGGCCGCGATCGACTCCTCGACCAAAGACCGGACGGTGTCTTCGTAGGCTCCGTGCTCGTCCAACTCGTTGCGCAGGGGGCTCATGACCTTGTCGATCATGAAATCCTCGTTCGGACGGGCAAAAACGGCCTGCATCGCTTCACGCAAAGGGGCCACTTTATCGCCCTTGGACGCCCGCGACTCGCGGACCTTGTCTTGGACGAGCTTATTCATTTCGTCCAGATCCTTCAAAGCCAAGCGGGAGTAGCTGTACAAGGTGGTCGTCACCGTCGATTGCGCGAAGGCCGGAGCCTCGACGATCAAGGCCAGAAGCACCACGAGCATCAAAATCGAAAGACGTTTCGAAGGTATCATGCTTCATAGTGTAAGCCACTTGGGGGGTGGATGCCAAATGCGGCGGCTCGCCATTCGCAAAAGGGCTTGGTCTAGCCCGGGCCCTATGACAGACTTGGTGTCTCACAATGAGACACTCTCACGGAGGAAGCATCTTGAAAAAGTTTATCGTTGCACTGGCCGGTTTGACCTTCCTGCTCACGGGCTGCACCCCCAGCGCGGACGGACTGAAAAAAGCGATCGAAAAAGATCCCTCGATCGTGTTCAGCGCGATTGAAAAAGATCCCGAAGGCTTCATCGAAGTCGTCAACAAAGCGGCCCAACAGGCTCAGCAAAAAGGCGCCGAAAAAGCTCAAGCCGACGAAGGCAAGAAACGCGACGAAGAGTTCGCCAATCCCCTGAAACCCGAAATTCAAGCGGGTCGTCCGATCAAAGGTTCGGCGGATGCGGCGATCACGATCGTCGAATACTCGGACTTCCAGTGCCCCTATTGCACTCGCGGTTACCAGACCATCAACGAAGTCATGAAAGCTTACGAAGGCAAAGTGCGTTTCGTGTTCAAGCACTTGCCCCTGGATTTCCACCCGAAGGCGATGCCCGCGGCGAAATTCTTCGAAGCGGTCGCGATGCAAGACCACGCGAAGGCTTACAAGTTTCACGATATCGTGTTCGAAAACCAAGCCGAGCTGAACCAGCGTGGTGAGGACTTCCTGCGCGACGCCGCGAAAAAAGCGGGCGCGGACCTGAAGAAACTGGAAAAAGACATCAACGACCCGAAAGTCGCTGAGCGCATCCAAGCCGACATGGAAGAAGCCCGCAAATTCGATATCAGCGGAACTCCCGGCTTCGTGATCAACGGCGTGACCCTGAAAGGCGCATACCCTTTCTCGGAATTCAAAGTGATCATCGACCGCCACTTGGCTGCCGCGAAGTAATTTCGGCCCTCGTGAGTCTCAAAGAAAAACCCGGGTGACCCCCGGGTTTTTTATTTTTTGCGGCTTGTTTTCTTTTTCACCGGCGCGACCGGAAGATCCGACGGCCGCTCGAGGTCGAGCTCCAAAGCTCCGCCGACTTTCACGTCAAATCCTTCCGCCGACACATCCACCGTCCACACGCTGATTTTTACGCCATGTGCGGCCGCGCGCGCCAAGGTCTCGGCGTAATCGGGATCGATCTCCCATGCGGGCTGGAAGCGCGTGCAATCGGTTCGCTGCACGACGAAGATCAGCTCGGCTTCATGGCCCTCGTCGACAAGCTTCATCAACTCTTCGAGGTGCTTACGACCCCGCTCGGTCTTCGCATCCGGAAATTGCGCGACACCTTGCAGACGTTCGCAGTCCCCCACCGCCATCGAGACGTTTTTCACCTCGACGAAACGATGTTGGGAACCGTCCGACGACGTCAAGAGTCCATCCAAACGTGTCTCTTTCGAGATTTTGTGTTCGGGTTTGAACGTCGGGAACTTCGACCAATCGGGATTCAATCCCAATGCGTGAACTTTTTTGACGAGCTGATTCGGCCACGACGTATTGACGCCGATCCACGTCTTCCACGGCGTCTGGATCGCCTCGAGGCTGTAGCGAAGTTTGCGCTCGGGATTCGCTGCGGGACTCAAGAGCGCGCCGCCATCGACATGCAGGCAGGTTTTCATGCTGCCTGTATTCGCGACGTGCGCGACGACCGTCTCGCCATTCAGTTGGACGTCCGCGAAGAATCGATTGTAACGGCGCTGGAAGGAGCCCGTCTCGGTCGGCAAAGGGAACGCGAGCGTTTTATTTTTCATGGCGCAAACTTGCGTGAGCTCTGCCCGGTGGTCAAGCCGCCCCGAATGCTCTGACATTCATCACTTTACGACTCTGGATCGCGTTCATTTTTCAAAATGCGGCGTCAGGGTACTGTCTTCGGCCGGGGATTGTTAAGGAACGCTTATGCCTTTGATTCTGTTTGGGTTCGCGCTTTTCTTGAGCGCGCCCGCGTCCGCCGCTTTTTGGAATCCCCCGTCGAGTGTTGACCGTGTCTTCATCGGAAACTTTCACTTCGTCATGGACGTCGGACGTGCCGAACTTTACCGGGGCGCCCAACCTTCGGGCCGTGAACACGAAGCCCGCGACCTCGGCATCACCGACGTCCTCATTTTGAAAAATGAAACCTGGAGCGAAGTGCGCTCGGAGTTGCGGCGCTGGAGCGACCTGGGCTATCCGGAGAGTCGCGTGCGCCACGTTCCCTTCCGCTGGCGTCACAGCGAAGAAGAGACCGCCTGTTTACAGCTCATGGAGGGACTGGATTTCGCGCGCACGGTTCTGCGTGAGCCCGGCGCCAAACTCTACATCCACTGCACCGCGGGTGAGGACCGCACCGGCGTCTTCGTGGCGCTCATGCGCATGCTGGTCGAAGGACGTTCGCTGGAATTCGCCTTCGACGAGATGTGCGCTCGCGGTTACGCCGAAGCCAACCGCTGGAAGCCGGGCCTCATCGTCCGCCAAGTGAAAACGGGTCTCACGCCACTCCTCGTGAAGTTCGCGACCTGGATCGAACGGGGTGAGCTGCGCTGGGGACGCCCCCGTCCCGAACTCTGCCGCCAAATCGCTCAAACCGAGTCGCTGCGTCCTCCGGAAAGCCTGCGCTGCCGCTGATTTGACGCGGGCGCTATTCCCCCGGACTTGCGACCGAACGCCCCCGTCCCGTGTAGACAAAAACGTCTTTGCTCTATAAGACCTAAAGCCTACAAAAGAGGACGATTTCACATGTCATCTGCTGACCCTAAAGCGCCCGAGGCGCCAACGGCTCCCCCTCAACGGCCGACGAAACCGAATTGGCTCAAAGTCCGCGCCCCTTCGGGCGAAAACTACGCCCGCATCAAAGAGATGCTCAGCGACTTGAAGCTCGCCACCGTTTGCCAAGAAGCGAAGTGCCCGAACATGGGCGAATGCTGGGGCGGCGGCACCGCGACCATCATGCTCATGGGCGAAACCTGCACACGCGGCTGCAAGTTCTGTCACGTCAAGACCGGCAATCCCAAAGGCGTGCTTGATCCGATGGAGCCCGAAAAGGTCGCCTACTCGATCGCGCAAATGGGCCTCGAGTACGTCGTCATCACGTCCGTCGACCGCGACGATCTGCCCGATCAAGGCTCGAATCACTTCGCGCGCACGATCCGCACCGCGAAGCGCCTGGACCCCGATCTCATCGTCGAGATCCTGACTCCCGATTTCCGCGGCAGCTTCGAGTGCGTGGACTTGATCGTTCAAGCCAAGCCCGACGTCTTCGCCCACAACATCGAAACCGTCGAGCGCCTGCAGCGCCGCGTGCGCGACCCGCGCGCGAACTACGCGCAGTCGATGTCGGTTTTGAAACGCGTGAAAGACGTGGACCCCACCCGTTACACCAAAACTTCGATCATGCTCGGCCTCGGCGAAACCGACGAGGAAGTGCTGCAAACCCTGAAGGATCTGCGCGCCATCGGCTGCGACGTCGTGACCTTCGGACAGTATCTGCAGCCCACCCCCCGGCACTTGAAAGTCGAAGAGTACGTCACTCCCGAGAAATTCAAAGAGTGGCAAACGATCGCGGAAAGCATGGGCTTTTTGTACGTCGCCTCGGGCCCCTTGGTCCGCAGCTCGTACCGCGCCGGCGAATTCTTTATGAAGGGTATTGTAGAAAAACAGAGGAAGGAGACTCTCCAGCATGGCATCTGATTCGACATCCGTGAAACTCCCGGAACTGGGTGAAGGCGTCACCGAAGGTGAACTCGTTAAATGGCTGGTGAAGCCCGGCGATAGCGTGAAGCCCGATCAACCCGTTGCCGAAGTCATGACCGACAAGGCCACCGTGGAAGTCCCCTCGCCCGTCGCGGGCACCGTCAAAGAACTGAAGTTCAAAGTCGGTGACGTGATCAAAGTGGAAAACATCATCCTCACGCTGGAAGGCGGCGGTGCTGCGGCAGCTCCGGCTCCCGCGAAGACCGAAGCCCCGAAGGCGGCGGCTCCCGCAGCCGCGGCACCGAAGGCCGCTCAGCCCGCGGCGATGACGGCCGCTCCGGCTGGCGCAACCGCAGGACGTCCCGCCACCCAAGGCGTTTACCCGCCCGTGGCCGATGCCCGCACGCTCGCGACTCCCAGCACTCGCCGTCTGGCGCGTGAAACCAACGTCGACATCAATCAGATTCAGGGTTCGGGCCTCGCCGGTCGCGTGACCCGTGAAGATGTGATGGCCGCGTCGGGTGGGATGGATGTCCATACGCCCGCGCCCCAACGTCCGTCCGTGCCGATGCGGACTCCGGGTCCTCTGGCTTCGCACGGAACCGAAGAGCGCGTCCCGCTCCGTGGCATCCGCAAGAAGATCGCCGAGAACCTTCAGATGGCGAAACAGATCATCCCGCACTTCACCCTGATGGATGAAGCGGTCGTGACCGAGCTCGTGAAAACGCGCGAAGGTCTGAAAGATTTCGCGACTCAGAACAATGTGAAGATCACTTATCTTCCGTTCGTCATGAAGGCGCTGATTTCGTCTTGCCGTCAGTACAATATGTTCAATGCTTCGATCGACGATGCCGCCGGCGAAATCGTTTACAAGAAGTACTTCAACATCGGTTTCGCGGCCGATACGCCGAACGGCCTGGTCGTTCCCGTGATCAAAAACGCGGACATGAAGTCGATCTTGGAACTGTCGATGGAGATCACCGATCTGTCGAAGCGTGCGCGCGACGGCAAGCTGAAGCCCGACGAAATGAAGGGCGCGACGATCACCATCACGAACATCGGTTCGGTCGGCGGTACGTACGCGACGCCGATCATCAACCACCCCGAAGTGGCGATCCTCGGCATGTACAAGATCAGCGACAAAGTCATCGTCGACGAAAAAGGTCAGTTCAAGGCCGTCAAGTCGATGAACTTCACCGTGACTGCGGACCACCGTCTGATCGACGGCGCGGTGGCGGCGAACTTCTTGAAGGACTTCATCTCGAAAATCCAGAACCCGGGCCGTTTGATGCTCGACATGATGTAAGAGGACACGAATGGCACAGACTTTCGATACGGTTGTTATTGGCGCGGGTCCCGGCGGTTATGTCGCCGCGATCCGTTCGGCACAGCTGGGAAAAAAGACCGCGATCGTTGAACGCGAATACCTCGGCGGCGTCTGCCTGAACGTGGGATGTATTCCCTCGAAGGCGATGATCACCGCCGCGCACTTCCTGCACCGCGCGCAGCACGACGCCGCGACCATGGGTTTTGAAATCAAGGACATCAAAGTCGATTTCAAAAAAACCGTGGCGTGGAAGCAGTCGGTCTCGGACAAGATGGCCGGCGGCGTGAAGCAGCTCCTCGGCGGCTATGGCGTCACCATCCTGATGGGCGAGGCGGAATTCAAATCGGCAACCGAGATCAGCGTGAAATCTTCGAAGGGCACGGAGTCTGTGACCGCGAAGAACTTCATCGTCGCGACCGGTTCGCGTCCGATCCAGATCCCCGGCTTCACCTTCGACGAAAAAACGATCATGTCGTCGACCGGCGCGCTGGCGATGGACGCGGTTCCGAAATCGCTCGTCGTCATCGGCGGCGGCTACATCGGACTTGAGATCACGGGTTATCTGTCGAAGATGGGCTGCGAAGTGACGGTCGTCGAAGCCATGCCCGCGTTACTTAACGGCGTGGTCGATCCCGAGTGCGCCCAGGTCGTCGCGCGTAAGCTGAACAAGCAAGGCGTGAAGGTTCTTTTGAACGCGAAAGCGAAGGGTCAAAAGAAAGCCGGAAACGGCTATGAAGTGACCGTCGAAATCGACGGCAAAGAACAGACGATCAAAACCGAAAAGATCCTCGTGACCGTCGGTCGCCGTCCGAACTCGGACCAGGCGAACTTGAAGGCCGCCGGCATCCAGATCGACGAAAAAGGCTTCATCAAAGTGGACGCGCAACGCCGCACGACCGCGAAGAACATCTTCGCCATCGGCGATATCGCGTGCCAGCCCATGCTCGCCCACAAAGCGTCGCATGAGGGCGTGATGGTCGCGGAAGTCATCGCGGGTCACAACCGCGTGTACGACGCAAAGACCGTCCCGGCCGTCGTGTTCACCGATCCCGAAATCGCTTCGGCGGGGCTGATGGAGTCGGAAGCCAAGGCGAAAGGTTACGAGCTGAAGATCGGCAAGTTCCCGTTCGCGGCGAACGGTCGCGCGGTTTCGATGATGGAAACCGACGGTTTCGTGAAGATGATCGCGGACGCCAAGACCGATATTCTTCTCGGCGTGCACATCGTCGGTCCCGAAGCTTCGAACTTGATCTCGGAAGCGGTTCTCGCAGTTGAAATGGGCGCGCGTCTGCAAGACCTCGCACTTTCGATCCACCCGCACCCGACTCTCGGCGAAACGATGATGGAGGCCGCGGAAGCGACGCTGGGTCACGCGATCCACATCATCCAAAAGCCTTTGGCGAAAGCGACGACTCCGTCGGCCAATGTCTGAGTTGATTTTTCAAGACTGGGGGCTCATCGCTTACGATGAAGCCCTCCGTCGGCAGGAAGAACTGGTTCAAAAAGTCGCGGATGAAAAGTCCGCAGGTTACTTGATCGCCTGCCAACACCCGCCTACCGTTACCCTCGGCCGCAAAACGACCGCGGAGGATTTAACCGGCTGGTCGGGCCCCACCTTCGAAATCGCTCGTGGCGGTCGCGCCACTTACCACGGCCCCTCGCAAATCGTGATTTACCCGATCTGGAATTTGGATTTTCCCCGCACGGGCCTACCGGGCCGGGATCTGCATTGGTATTTGCGTTCGCTCGAAGAGGTCATGGTCCGCGCCGTCGCCGAATACGGAATCGAAGCCCAAGGCCGCAGCCTGCAGGCCAAAGATCCCGGCGTCGAGCCCGCCACTGAAGAAACCGGCGTCTGGGTCGGCCGCGAAAAACTCGCGTCGATCGGCATCGGTGTCCGCCGCTGGGTCACGTTCCACGGTTTGGCGATGAATGTGCTGGATGATCCGTCCGCGTTTCAGGGAATTCGCCCCTGCGGTTTCAATACGAATGTGATGACTTCACTCGAGAGACTACTGGGTCGCCCGGTCGAAATCGCGGATACGCAGACGAAGCTGCTTCGCCATTTCGCCGGGGTTTTTCAATCAACGCTTATTTAACCAAGCTGTCATCCAGCACGAGACCGCGCGCTTTCAGCGTGTCCATGCTGCAGTTTTCGGCCTGATTCGGCTTGGAGTGATATTCACCGTCGAAGACGAATTGCTTGCCGCGTTCGAACATCAACCAGTGACACTGAATCTCCTTGTTGAAAACGACCTCCATCATCCCCATCTCGTTCGCGCCGACGGGATAGTACAAAAGATATTCGTCCTTCGAGCCGTTCGTATAATAGGCTCCCATGGGTTGGCCCATGCTTGCGACGACCTGCTTGGGCGTCTTGCCTTTCTGCTCCCCGGCGACTTTCGCAAAGTCCTCGCCGTTCGAATAACCTCTGTATTTCACGCTCGCGCAGCCCGCCGAAAAGAGGACACTGAGCAAAATGGAAAACTTCATCAAAGCTGTCAAAACGATCTCCTTGGTTGAGTTCTGTCCCCCATAGTAATCAAGAGGAAATATCCAAGGAATACATATCGGGATCACCAAGACCAAAGCATGAACCTGCCCCACCTCTCGAGTGCGATGGCGATCAGACTGCGGATCTCGGGACAATGCTTCAACGATCTTGAGTATTTCTTGAAGGCGCGAGTTGATCAAACTTCGGCAAGCTTCTACTGACGACTGTCCTGGGGCTTACCGGCCTCACGCATTTTATCTTCGCGTTTCTTCACTTCACCGGCGATGCGATCCGCGGTCTTCGCTTTACACGAGGTCAAACGATCACCGAAGTGTTGGTAGATCCGTAGATACAAAGTGCGGAGCGCGGCCTGCTCGGGATCGTCGAGCTTCGCCACCAGCGGCAGCGAAATTTCGGCGGGCACGACGCCGCCCTCTTTTTCACCCGTCGCCTCACCGGTGCGCTTCGGATTGGGCACCAAGATTTCGCTGAGGGTGTTGTCGGCATTCGCGTTGTAACGAACCACCAGCTTGCCGGTTTTCGCGTCGTACATCTCGATTTTACCGAGCTTCGTTCCGTCGATCTGTGCGCTGACCCGCAACTCCAAACCCTCTTTGAGAACTTGGTAGAAGGCCTTGTACTCTTGCTTCCCTTTGGAAACGTCACCGATCTCGCCGCAGGTTTCGCCCGCGGTTTTGATGGGCGCTTCGCCCGGCTTGCTGTCGACCAACGCCGGTTTCGCGGCGAGCACCGTGGGGTTTTCCGCGACGACTTTTTTCTGTGCCTCGATGTACTTTTCGCACATCTTGGTCGTTTTCATATACTCCCAGCTGGCTTGTTCAATGCCGAGGTAACAGGCCCCGTACTCGGTCGCGTCCAAAGCGCGGTCGCCATAACGATCAACCAGCTTGTTGGCGATCGCCACCCCGACGAAGGCCAACGGGATCGCCACGAAGGGCGCCAAGGCATGGGCCTCGGGAACGAACGCGCGGTAAAGCGCCGACTCCTGCGCGCCGGGCTGGGCGAGGGCCTTTTCGATCTGCTTCAGGAAAGTTTCGTGATGATTCAGCTCGATGCGCACTTTGCCGAGGTACACGACCTTGCGCGAGATCTCGCGGAAGTCCATGCGCAGTTCATCTTTGCCGATCTTAAAACGTGCGGCGGTCCCGTCCTGCTGGATCTCGGGCCAACGCTTCAGCGACCTTGAGTATTTTTTGAAAGCGGCGCGATCTTCCTCTTTCCAGTTGGTCGTGTAACGAGCGACGAAGTCGTTCACGCTCTTCACCTGCTGGAACTCGAACAAGGTGCGCGAGATCAGGTAATACTGAAAATCGACGGGCTCCATGGCCCGCGCGTTCAATGCACCCGAGAAGACGAAAAAACTCAGTAGGACAAGCCGCTTGGTCATGCCTCTACATCGGCAAAGCGAAGCCCGCAATTGAGCTTCGCCCGTTTCAAGATGAAACGAACTGGACCTTCGCGTTCACTAGGCCTCGTACTCGCGACGGCCTTCGGCGCTCTGCAAGCGGTGGAGCTGGGCGTAGAGCCCGTTCTTCGCCACGAGGTCCGAGTGGGTTCCCTGCTCGACGATGGCTCCCGCTTCAAGGACCAAGATGCGATCCGCGGCCACCACCGTGGACAAACGGTGCGCGATCGTGATGATCGTCCGCTCCCCGCGCAGCGATTCGATGGCGCGCTGGATGAGCGTTTCGGTTTCGTTGTCCACGGCACTGGTCGCCTCATCCAAGATCAAAACGGGCGCACGCTTCAGTAGCGCGCGGGCGAGCGCCAAGCGTTGCCGCTGTCCGCCCGAGAGTTTCTGCCCGCGCTCCCCCACGACCGTGTCATAGCCTTCGGGAAGTTTCACGATGAATTCATCGGCACTGGCCAGTCGCGCGACACGCTCGACTTCCGCGCGCGAGATTTCGCCGTCCGAGCCGTACGCGATGTTTTCCGCCACCGTACCCGAGAATAGGAACACGTCCTGTCCCACGTACGCGACCGCACGGCGAAGGACCGAAAGATCCAGATCTTGAATCTTCGTGTCCCCCCACACAATTTCGCCGCCGCGAGGTTCATAAAAGCGCAAGAGCAATTTCACGAGCGTCGATTTTCCGCTACCCGTCGGACCGACGAGCGCCACGGATTCACCGAAGCGCACATCGAAAGAGACGTCACGCACCGAAGCCACGCGTCCCGGATACGCGAAGTCCACGTGCCGGAAACTCACCGTCGCGCGTGGATCGACCGCGGTTACCGCGCCGTCCTTCGAGCGGATACGGATCGGGGCGCGCAAAACTTCCAGCACCCGTGCGGCGGACGCCATCGAGCGTTCGAATAGATCGACGGTTTCGGCCAGCCCGGTCATCGGCCACAACAGCCGCTGGGTCAAAAACACGAGCACGCCGTATAGACCGACGTTCAATTCGCCCGCGATGGTTTTCTGCCCGCCGACGATCAACGTGACCAGAAAGCCCGAAAGGATCGCCATGCGGATCAAGGGAATGAACGCCGAGCTCACCCGAATGGCTTTGCCGTTCGCGGTCAAGTACTCACGACTTTCCCGGTTCAGCGCCTGCGCCTCACGGTCTTCCATCGTGAAGCTTTGGATCGTCATGATGCCCGAGATGTTGTTGGACAAGCGCGAAGCGAGCGCGCCCGCTTTGTTCCGCACGTCCAAGTAAAGCGGAGCCGCTTTGCCTTGGAAGAAAAACGCTCCCCACAAAATCACGGGGATCGGCAGGAAGCTGAACACCGCGATGAGCGGAGAAATGAAGAAGAACACCGCCCCTACGATCACGACGGTCGTCGCGACCTGAATCAGATTCGAAGCGCCACCGTTCAAAAAGCGCTCGAGCTGATTGACGTCGTCGTTCAAGGTCGCCACCAGCGATCCGGTCGTCTGATCCTCGAAGTAGCCCAGATCCAGCTTCTGTAAATGCGCGTAGGCATCCGTACGCAACTCGTGCTGAATATCCTGGGCCAGATTCCGCCAGGTGATCAAAAGCAGATACTCGAAGATCGACTCGCACACCCAGATGATGAATGTGAGCGCCGCCAGAAAGCCGATCTGCTCGGCCGGAGTCACGAACCCCAGCTGCGCGACGAAGCTGTTCTTCTGGCTGACGACGACGTCGATCGCGATCCCGATCAGAATTTCGGGAGCGACGTCGAAGATCTTGTTCATCACCGAATAGAACGCGCCCAGATAGAAGCGCCCGCGGTAGGGACGCGCATACTTCAAAAACCGGCGTAAACGCCCAACACTTGTTTCTTTCGACACGAACTAAACCTTTCCGTCCAAAACGGCGTTCAAAAATTCAAATTCATCTTTCGCCGCGGCCACGTCTTTATCGACGCCGCCGCCCTTGTGCCCTTCCCCGTCCTGAATCTGGATGCGGTGAGGAGTTTTCGCGCCCGCGAGTTTTTCAAGGAATTCGGTCATCGTCGAGATCGGCACACGGCGATCGTTCTTACCGTGCGCGACAAACAGCGGCGTCCGCAGACGTGCGAAGTTCCGCACCGGTGAACGTTCGCGGTACAGGGCCTCGTTCCCCTCGTAGGGACCGAGCAGATCCACCAGCCAATCCGAGATCCAGCTCGTGCGCATGAAATCTTCCAGGTCGGCGAAGCCCGCCCAGCACAGACCGAAACCGAAGTCGAAATCCGCGTTCACGCCGCGGAAATCCGCCGGCATCGTGAGCGTGCGCAGAACCGCGTAACCGCCGTGGCTTCCACCCTCGACACCGACTTTGTTTTCGGGAAGGCCCAACGTCTGCGCCAGAAAACGTGCGCCCCAGATGACGTCCAAGATTTCGCCGCCGCCCAGATCGCCTTTGAGTTTATTCTCCCACTCTTGGCCCCAGCCCCAGCTGCCGCGCACGGCGGGACTCAGAATCGCGATGCCTTGCTCGAGGTACATTTGGTATTTCGGAGCGAAGTAATCCTCGCCGCCGTAAAACGCGATCACGAAGGCGGCGCGGATCGGCCCCTTCGGACGGAAGAGGAAGGCCGGAATCTCGAGACCGTCGTAACTCGCGTAGCGCACGATCTCGCGCGTGCACTGGATGAAGTCCGCGCCGCCCCCACGCAGCGTCGTGAAACCCAGGCGCGGGCCTTGGTCGCCACGAAGGCTCCGGCGCAGGCGCATGTACCGGGGCTCGCGGGTCATCGCGGTTTCCGCCACCCACAAAGAGCCGTGATGGCGAACCGCGCGCAGGACATTGTCATGAACTTCACGCTCGATCTCGCGCCCTTCCAGATCGAAGAACACGACCTCGGCGTCGCGATTCGGCATACGGTCGAAGATTTGGTAGGCGAAAGGCTCACGCCCCTCACCCAAGCCGGCGAGTCCCGTGTCGTTTTTCGTCGTCGCGTGCGTCAGCTGTCGGACTTGCCCCGAGGCGGGATCGTAAACGTACAAATTGTCGTAACCGGTCTTCACGCTCGTGAAGTAGATGAGTCCGTTGATCGGCCGGTGGTACGCGAGGTAATTCCGCGACTCCGCGAAGTCCGGCGGCAGGCAGGGCTTGCGCTCGCCGGTGCGCAAATCGATATCGTAGAGTTGGAAATGTTGGCGACGACCGCCGCGATCCATGAACATGAAGACGCGATCCTTCGTCACTTCACACGGAGTCACGAAGTTGAGTTTGTCCTCCAGCGCGCCGTCGTTCAGCAGCGACGCGGATTCGCCCGAATCGAGATCGACCCGGCATAGGTGGCTGACGAAGCCGCCGCCTTCCGCCGGGACGCGCGAGTTGTACCACACCGATTTGCGGTCGGCCGAAAGCACCGGCATCAGTGCCTGACCTTCACGCGTGAGCTGACGGCGGGTGCCCGTGCGCAGATCCAAGAGGTAGAGATTGTACTTTTCCTCGTTCGCGACGTCCATGTGCAAGAGCAGCTGTTGCCGCTCGGGAATTTCCTCCGCGATCATGACCGACAGCTTCAGGAAATCCTCGTCCGACAAAGTCTGCGCGTTTTCAAAATCGAAATCGCCGCGCCCGCCGGTGCCGAGTTTCTGCAATGCCCGCTTCAACTTCAACTGAACCGGCGCTCCACCTTGACTGCCGAGCTTAGGCCGCTCCTGCTCGAAGTAATAAAGTCGCGTTTCGTCTTCGCTGATATGGAAGCCACGATAAGCCTGGGCTTCAAGATAGGAACGGATGCGCTCTTCGGTCAGAATGTGCGGTTTCGTCATGATGATCTCCGTGTGGCACGGAATTCACCACAAACTCGCCCTAATTGGCAGTAACGAATCCAGGCCACCTGCTGAAGAAAGCAGCCTGAGAGTGATAACGCACAAGCGAAAGGTAGCTGCTACCTTCCGGAAAGTAGCAGGTACCTTCTGGAAGGTAGCGCGTACCCTCAGTTCCCCAGATTGAAGAGGACCAGCTTGTACCAGGGTTCGTAGGTTTGGTTGATGCGTAAGGATTGGGTATCGAGCACCGGTTTTTTGCCGCTCATTTTGGTTGAGAAGTCGATTTTGACGCGGAAGGAGTTCACCAGCGACAGTTTTGATGAGCCCGTCGGGCAGACGTGGGTGAGGTTTCCGGTGATGCGGTACTCGCCGGCGCCGTCGTTTTGCGCACCCTTTTCCCAGTGGACGTTGTGGTAGACCACGCCGAGCGGCGGCTTTTTGCCGAACTGAAGATCGGGGAAAGGCAGAATCGGGATCGGCAGCGTGAAGACCGGGCAATGCACCGAGGCGCGGAAGGTTTTCGACAGGTCCCACATCTCGTCGCCGACGGTCAGCAGGATTTGCGGGAAGCTTTCGACCTCGTCGCCCGAGACGATGTTCGCTTCGACATCTTGGCTCCAGGGCAAGACCGGCGTCGATTGGATGCGCGCCTGCAGAACGTTGCCGACCTTTACGCCCAGCAGATCCAGCTCTAAGTGCGAAGCTTTCGAGACGTGATGCCCCAGCTCGTGAATCAAGATCGCCGTCGCTTGCGACAAGCTGATGGGCTCAAGCTTATTCATTTTGTTGAACGTATAGAGCATGTCGATGTTCACGTAGATCGGGTGACCGACCGTGGAGCCCGTACGTGCGACTTTGGGTTCACCGTCGATGATGAAAGTTCCCGGCGCGCGTTTTTCTGAGGCGAAAACGATCAAGTCGACGTTTTGTTTCGCTTTCGGCAGCGTCCGCAAAATCTCGCTCAGGATGCCGCGTTCTTTTTCGGAGAGATTGCAACGAACGCCGTCCAGGCAAAGTTTCGAATAGAAATCCAAGTTGGCCAGCGCTTGCAGGATATTCTTTTCGGCGAGGCCCCCGCCGTTACCGACGTCATCCCCCCCGAACCGCCACGCCTGTGCGGTGGACATCATCGCGAACAAAACACAGACTCCCAGAAAGATCTTTTTCATCTTCAGTTCCCCTTCGGTGTTTGGCCCTTCGGGCGGCTATTCGTTCGACTCTCGGTGATTGGAAACAGCTGCATGGCGAGAACAAACACGTCTTGCGGGTCTTCGCAATCGCCGATGAGTTTTGAAATACGGTGGCGCGTCCGCTGTAGAATTTTTTTCGCTTCCGACAGCTTGGCGGGATCGGCCGGCATCGTGATCGCGGTGATATCCCGCGCTTCGACCGGTAAATTCAGCAGAGCGTGCTCGGCCCGCCGAAGAAGTCCGGCGTGGAATCGACGGATGGCCGCCGAGGGCACATCGGTCGAGGTGACAAAGGGACGCGCGGTCCGCTCCATCCGTCCCTCGACATCTTTGATTAATCCGAACTTCATTAAACGGTCAAAAGACTCACGCGCCTCGCCCAAATTCAAACCCAGACGCTCCGCGATCCACTGGGGATCGGCGACGTTCGCTTTCAAACGAGCGAGGTTCAAAATGGCGACGGAAACCCAATCCGAGATCAGCTGAAACTCGTCCTCGCTGAGGACGGCATGGGATTTTGTGACATCCAAAGAGGACGGCGCGCGCGTCGCTTTCCCGCCAAAGCTCGCGGCATCCAAAGGCGAAAGCCCCAGCCGGGTCACGATGGAGTTGCGGTTCTTGGGCGAAAGTTCACGTTTACGATTCAGATATTGGGAAAGGGCCGCCGGGCTGACCCCCACGTCCCGCGCAAAGGCCCGCAAACTGTACGACGGATTTCGCGTACGGCGCTCGGTCATCTCTTGAATCAGTAAAAAGCGGCCATCCTTCATATATGGAGGCTCGGTCTAATCGCCATGAAGCAAAGGCGTCAACTCGAAACAATGTGTTTCGAGTTTTAAGGTTCGAAACACCTTGTTTCGAGAGGGGCTTGGCAAAACCTGCACGGCTGGCCTATTTCCAGCCCCGGGAATTGAAACAACAAACGGACTTCGGTCCCAAAAAACAGGAGATTCTAGATGAAAAAGTTTATCGTCGCGGCCGCTCTCTCGCTGATCGGTTTTGCAGCTCAAGCTGGTGAAGCACGTCCCGCATGGGTTTGCGCTTTGGGCTTCGAAGGTCAAGCACGTGGCGTGCAGATCCTCGTCGGTTCGTTCAAATCGGTCGCTTACGGCGAAATCCGTTGCACCGACCTGATCGGTGGCGAATACGTTCAGCCCGTGAAAGTGACGATCGGCGCTGAGCCCGTCGCCCTCAACCTGGCGATTGGTACTTTCGACTTCGTCGGTGGCGCAGCGGAAATCAGCCTGTTCAACAACCAACCTTCGGACCTCCTGGGCAACTATCTGGTCGTCCAAGGTCGCGCGGCCTTCGCACTGGGTGCGGGCGCGTTCACCGCGGTTCGCGTCAACATCCCCAACATCGCTCTGAACATCTCGGTCGAAGTGATGCGCGGTCTGGGTGCTCAAGTCGGCATCAACAAAATGCGTATCGAAGCGATCAACTAAGTTAAGTCGCTTTCGAACAGCTTAGACTCTTAAAAGGGAAGGCCGACGGCCTTCCCTTTTCTATTTCAATGTCCTTGAATGCCCCACGGCTTCCGTTATCCTTAAAAGGAACTTAGACTCCCCGTTTCTGACTAAGGGCTCTCATCATGAATATCTCGAAGGGTCAGTTTTCTGCATCGCTTACCGTGGTCGCCATCTCGGCTTTCGCGGCGGGCCTGATCGGCGCCAACATTCTTGAAGGCATCGAAGAGGCCCAACAGCAAACCGAGATTCATCTGGGCCAAACGGATTTGATCAATCCGCTACTGGCGTGCCGACCGCCGGAAGACGTTCCCTTCTATCCGCAGGATCGAATCGAAACCCATATCCGCAAGCTGATCGAAGAACTCAAGACGCGCCACCAACTTCAAGAGATGTCCCTGGTGTTCCGCGACCTCAACAATGGTCCGAGCTTCAGCATCAACCCCCATGCGAAGTATTCGGGCGCGAGCCTTCTGAAAGTCCCGATCATGATCGGCTATCTGCGCAAAGCCGAGGAAAGTCCCGATATCCTTCTAGAGAAAATCGTCTACGATCCCGCCAAACACGATGCCACGAACCACGTGCAGCTGGTGCAGCCGCCCGCCCCGCTACTTCCGGGCGAGGACTACACGACCGACGAGCTGATGGCCCGGATGATCACCCAGTCGGACAACTCGGCGACGATCATGCTCGGGACCCAACATCCCGAAGCCGACGTCATCCCGACGCTGCAAGCGATGGGTGTCACTTTGAGCTTCGTCGGCGATGACGCCTATATCTCCGTGCGTGACTACGCGAGTATTTTTCGAATCTTGTTCAACGCCACGTTCCTGACCCGGAAGTGGTCGAATGCCTCGCTCCATCTGTTGAGCCAGTCTTTGTTCAAGGACGGATTGGCCGCCGGCGTGCCCCCCGACATCAAGGTCGCTCACAAATTCGGTGAGCGCAGCGTGGACACCGACGTTCAGCAGTTCCACGACTGCGGAATCATTTATAAACCCAAACAACCCTACTTGCTTTGCGTGATGTCGCGCGGGTCGAACCTACAAAATCTGATTAAGTCGGTCGCCGAAGTTTCGGCGGCCGTTTATCAAGAGGTCTCGGCTCCGGCGGAACGCAATTAGCGACAGGTCACGCCCAGCGTATCGCTCGTGTAACTGGGATCCAGGCCCTTACGGATGATGATCCCGTTCAGGAATTCACCGAACTCATAGGGGCTTCCGGGAACGCCATCACCGCAATGGAAGCTGAAGGAGCCACGCGTAGCGCCACTTCCCCAGTAGTCCGTTGAGGTCGGCTTAACGGTGACCAACACTCCGCTCGTCAGATGTTTACAGACGTAACGAATGCGACCGGTCCGATCCTGGCTGGGGCTTCCGAAGGTTCCCAGGTCCCCTTCCACTTGGTAAAGCGCGTGGTCCGCGGGACACGCCGCGGGACCGATATTCGTGAACGGTCCACCGCCCATCCCACCGTAGTGGGGTCCTTGGCGAACCGGGCCGACGATCTGACCATCTTCGAATTTCGCGCACAGGACTCCCAAGCGGTCGATGATCGCGCCCGAACGTCCCCATAATCCCACGCCGACCTCGTCGTCCGCGCAGCTCAGCACCACCGCATCCGGATTGGCCACGCAGGCACTGCCGTTACTGAGATAACCGTCATCGCACGTCCACGGACAGTTCAGCGTTTTCGCCGTCGGACTGGTGTAGCGCGCATTCGTCGCGGGCTTATTCGAGCAGGCCGTGCGGCCGTTGTCGTTCGCCGGTGACCACCAACCCGCGCCCACCGGGACGCAGGCGTTCACACCGTTCGAATACATTCCCGCGGCGCAAACTCCGTAAGTGATCGCGACCGAGTAGGTGCGCGTCTGTCCCCCGAACGTCATGCGAACTTCGAGCGTATTATTCGAAGGGAGAGGCGTCGCCGGGGTTAAAGCCGCGCTGGCCACACCCGACGACACTTCCGAGAATCCACTGCCGTTGAAGTTGATTTCGATCTTCGTTTCCGGATCGGCCGCGGTCGGCGTTACCGTGAAATTGGGGGGAACATCGCTCATCAGTACACTGTAGTTCAAGGTCGCCGTCGCGAAGCCCGGAGTCAGCTCTCCCGAAGAGAGCGCCAGTCCCGTCAAGTTGAGGGGATCGGGTTTACGTTTCGCGACGATATTGTAAGTCTTCACCGTTCCGTCGGCCGCGGTCACCTCCACCACGACGGGGTTATCCCCCAACGTCAGCGCGAGAGTCTTAGCCTCGCCGGCGAGGACGCTCTGTCCATTGATCTTGAAGGTGCTATCCGGGGTTTCCGACAGCAACGAAAAGTCCATGCTGGTCGAGGCGAACGGCAACACCACGGTGTAGTCGCTCACGGAGGTATCGAAATCCGGAGTCAACGCACCGATCGACAACTGCAGTCCACTCAGTGGACGAGGCGCTTTCTGCGACGAGTGCATCGAATAGCCACCGTCCACGCAGCCGGACAAAGCAAAAACCAATACGGGCCACAAAATCAGATTTTTCAACATCATGACTCTACTCCTGTTGCCCTTGGGGGGTGACGATATGAATTTCGACGCGACGGTTTTTGGCACGTCCCGCTTTCGTGGCGTTATCGCGGATCGGTTTCTGCGACCCTAAGCCCACGGCCTGGATACGTTCGGCGGCCAGCCCCTGGCCGATCAAAAATTCCCGCACCGCCGTCGCGCGCTCTTCCGACAGACGCTGGTTTTCCCGGGCGCGGCCCGAGGTGTCGGTGTGACCTTCCACGCGAATGTGCGTGTCGCTTCCGGTTTTTGTGAGGGCTTCGGCCACCGACGTGAAAACCGCACGGGCCGAGTCCGTCATCTTTGCGCTCCCCGGAGGGAACGATCCATCGCCTTCGATTTTCAGCTTCAAACTATCCGCGGTTCTTTCGACGTCACCGACTTGGGCGAGGGATTTTTCAAGATCCGGCGCAGAGGGCGTGACCTCGGCGACCGGGGTCGGGCTCGGTGCTTCCACGACGGCCGGGGCACTGCCCGCCATCGCCGGTGCGCCGAAGTGATACGTGAGCGCGACCGCCGCGAAAGTTTGCGTCGTGCGCCAGTCGTGGTTTTGCCCGGCCAAACGGAAAGTTTGGAAACTCACCCATTGTAAATCCGCATCCACACTGAGCGGCAGTTCTTCGCTCCAGAAGTAACCCGCCTTCAGACGCAGACCCAAGGGCTTCTGCAGTTCATCCCGATCACCGGTACTGGTGGGCTCGGCGAAATCATAAAGACCGAAAAGATCCAAGGCGGCCATCGTGTAGAAGTTCTTGTTCACGCGGTAAGAGGCACCCAGCCCCAGCAGATAGCCGCTTCCGCGAAGATTGGTCTGGTTGACCTCGGACAGCGGAGTCATCTGGTATTGGTAACGTAAATCCCCGTGCAGACCGAAGACCCACGCCTCGTGGCGGTAGCCCACCAAAGCGTCGACGGAGGCCGCGTTCATCGTACGCGCGGCCAATCCGGCGTCGGCGCTTTCCGTGCGTCCGAGACCTAAACCGGCGCTAACGCTACCGGCGAACCGGTTCTGCGCGAGCGCGAAAGAGGTCGAGAGTAAAACCGCCAGTGCGACAGGGGAGCGAAGAGTGACTTTGGTAAAGTACGTCATGTCTTCCTTATCGGAAGGCCGTACCAAAGCCCCATGGGAATCACGATGAGGATTCCTTCTCGAATCGCCAAATAGCCGTTCAATTTGGGAATTTTGAAGAGCCGATCAGCTCTTCTTGATGGCGTCCGGGGACATGATCGTCGCGTCGCCCTTCACGCAGACGTCACCCGCTTGGTTCTTCACGATCGTTTCCACGAAAGCGAGACCGCGTTCCGCGCGAAAGTTGGTGAGTGTCAGTTCGAGAGTGATCTCGTCACCGATGAAGATCGGCTGCATGAACTTCAGGGTCTGCCCCAGATAAATTCCGCCGTGACCGATCTTCATCGCCAGAACCCGCGAAATGAACGCGGCCGACAGCATGCCGTGGGCGATGCGACGACCGAACCGGCTTTTTTTGGCGTACTCTTCATCCATATGGATCGGATTGTAATCGCCCGAGACCTCCGCGAATTTGCGGATCATCTCGTCGGTGATCGTGATCTTTTCCGTGATGACCGTACCTACAGCCGGCGTCATTTTCGACAGTTCTCCTTACAGAATATTCGCCGCGAGTTCCGCCAGTGCCGAACGTTCGCCCTTCGTCAAAGTCACATGGGCCGCAATCGCGTGGCCCTTGAACTTTTCGACGGCGTAGGTCAGACCGGAGTTCGCAGAATCGACGTACGGATTATCAATTTGGTAAACGTCGCCTGTCAAAACAACTTTAGTCCCCGCACCCGCGCGCGTGATGATCGTTTTGATTTCGTGAGGCGTTAAGTTCTGCGCCTCGTCCACGATCAAATACTGCTTCGGGATGCTGCGACCGCGAATGTACGTCAGGGGCTCGATATTGAGCATCCCTTGGTTAATCAGCTCCTGCGCGCGGCCCGCGGCCTTCTTGTCCGCACCCATCAAAAATTCGACGTTATCGAAGATGGGCTGCATCCAAGGATTCAGCTTCTGCTCGATGTCACCGGGCAGATAACCGATGTCGCGGCCCATCGGAAAGATCGGACGGCTGACCAGCAGACGTTGGAAAACGCCTTCATCCAGCGTCTTGTGCAAACCCGCCGCGATCGCGAGGAGGGTCTTTCCGGTTCCGGCCTTACCGACCAAAGAAACGAACAAGATCTCGTCGTTGAGCAGACAATCCAAGGCGAACGCCTGCTCGACGTTGCGGCCGTGAATACCCCAGATGCCGTTCGATTGTTGCAGAACGGGAACCACCGCTTTTTCGGCGAAGCTGTAGCGGCCGATCGCGCTGTGATTTGGATTCGAAACGTCCTTCATGATCACGTACTGGTTTGCCAGTAGCTTCATGTCGGGAACGAAGCGTTTTTCGCGGAAGAAGGTGTCGATCTGCGCGGCGCTGAGCTCGATCTCCTGGTAACCTTCGTACAGATCCTCTTGGGAATTGCCGTCGGGCTCGTAGTCACGGGCGTCGATGCCCATGACATCGGCCTTGATACGCAGGTTGATATCCTTCGTGATCAGTTCGACTTGGCTGCGCGGGAACTGCTTCTGCAGCGACATCGCCGTCGCGAGGATGCGGTTGTCCGCTTTCTCTTGATCCAGCTCGACCGGGATTCCGCTCATCTGGAAATCCAGGCTGATGTACATGATGGTGTCGTTGTTCTCGAGCTGCACGCCTTGGGCGAGGCTGCCCTTTTCACGGAGGGTATCGACGAAGCGGCTGAACTGACGGGCGTTGCGTCCGTTTTCACCCGGATCCCGTTTGAAACGATCCACTTCCTCGATCACCGAGATCGGGATGTGCACATCCGAATTGTGAAACTTCATGATGGCCAAAGCATCGAACAGGATGACGTTGGTATCGACGACGATTTTGCGACGTTTCGTTTTACCCGTGGATTCCTTCTCACTCGTGCGCGCCAAATTTCGCTCCTTGCGGAGTCCTTCGTGGACCCCGTCCTTCCATTGGAGCGAACTGGACTGGACTTGTCTACAGGCTTTACGAGTAGATGTTCGAGACAATGCGGTCGCCCGTATCCGTACGGAGTGACGCCGAAATCGTCTGCAGGAACTGAGTGAAGTGATGTAACGCCACGTTATTCAGCGATTCGCCGATGAACGCCGTCCCGTGACGGTAAACGCTTTCGTTTTCCACGAAGCTCGAGTGCGCGACCTGCACGTTGAATTTGAAGTAGGTTTCGTGATTCAGATAAAAGCGGATTTCGAGTGTCTCGCCGCGGGTGAACTGCCCCTGGCGCTCGTCGATATCGAAGGCCAATCCGCCATCGTGGATGTCTTTCATGGTGATTTTGACGAGTCCACGGCCCGCCACGAAGACGTGCGCCGAAATGAACTCGTTCAAAACGACCCGCTTCACGCGGCGGCGGTCTTCCGCCTGGCGCTCCTGGATGCGTTGGGTGACGTCAAGGACGCGGCCCTCATCGGGTGCCGGTGCGGGGGATTCCGGAGCGTTCTCAACGCCATTGGCTTCGCTGGTTTGGCTTTGTACTTTGCTGCCCGGAAACTTCAGAATATCGCCCACTTTGCCCCCTCTAAATGCGTAATCCCGTCTCTTGTCTTTTCGGCAGAAATTGTTTCAACTTGAGCCCGCTCGGGTGGCAGAAATTGAGACAGGACCTTAGAATCAAACCTGGCGGGAATCAGAATCAAAATGCGGATCTTACAGGGAATTTTACTCAGTCTAGGGGTTCACTTGCTGCTCGTCTGGGCCAGCCAGTTCCTTCCCCCTCCCGAGGCCTTCCAGGCCCAGCGGGAACGCATTGAGTTCGAGGTCGTCGAGAGCTCCCCCGAGACTCAGCGCGAACGCGGTCAGGTCGTGCGCCAGCCCCTCGTCCCCGACGACATGCTTGTCCAAGACAACAACGACGAAAGATTTTTGTCCGAGCGTCGCCAACGCGTGCGCGAGCAGCGGCGTGCGGCCCAAAGCGGGATGACCCAGAACCGCGCCCGCCCCGGCGCCCCCACTCCGCAAGGTGACGTCGCGGAAGAGCGGCTGCGCCCGCCCAAAGAACCCGACCTGTTCCGTTTGCGCCCGCGCGATCCCGAAGAGGTCGTCGCGCAAACACCGCCCCGCACGCGCGGGCAGCGACGCGCCCCCGGGGACGGCATCGCGAATCTGCCCCCCGGCTTTTCCACCGTCGGCGAGACGCTTCCGCGCGAGCTTGAGGTCGGCAGCTTCACCTCGCTGAACACCGATCGCTATTTGTTCTACTCGTTCTTCATGCGGGTCGAAGAACTGATCCGTTACAACTGGGAATCCTACGTCAAAGACACGATCAACCGGACACCCCGGAGCGACTTCCTGAAACAAACGGGCGATCTGTGGGTCACGCACGTCGAAATTCAGCTGAAGCCGAACGGCGAATTCCACCGCGCGCTGCTTTTGAAATCCTCGAGCATCGAAGGTTTCGACTGGGCCGCCGTGGACGCCTTCAGCCGCGCGCGCCGCTTCCCCAATCCGCCCGCGGAAATGGTGGAAGACGACGGCCTCATCCATCTGAAATACTCCTTCACCGTGCACTACCGCCCCACCACGCTGGGAGAAGGTCCAGGCCGCCCCACCATTCGGTAGCCATTGGTCACGTCCAGTCGCTTCGCGCTCACCCGCACGGGAGGCCGGTGTTAGACTGAAAACGTGAAAAACCTCATCCGTCTTTTGAGTCTAGTCGTCGTGGTTTGCGCGGGCGCGCGCGCGCAGGCCGTCTATACCGAAGTGAGCCTCATGTACAATTACAAGAAGGTGACCTTCGACAGTAAAAACACCAGCGAGTCGCAGGGCGCGACGGTGTCGATGTCCTTCTACCTGTGGGACCGCATCGCCCTGGAAGGCGCTTACACGAATTCGCTGTTCGTGAAGAAGGAAAGCGAAGTCGCGACGGTCGGCTCGACGCAAACGCGGACCGTGACGCAAAAATCCGACATCTACGAAATGAACTTGCAGTACCTGATCGTTCCGGATCGTAAGGCGGTCTTTCAGCCCTACGTGAAGGCCGGGGTCGCTTACATCAACAAGAAACAGAACATCCAAATCGATGGCGACTTTCCGTTCGAAGTGCGACCCGAGCCCGGCATGGGTCCGAGCGTCGGCGTCGGCGCGAAGATCTTCGTGACCGAGTCGCTGTCGCTGCGACTGAGCTACGACGTCGTCCGCACGCCCATCGAAGGCAGCCAGACCGCCGACGACGCCACCGGCCGCGCCGGAATTTCCTGGATGTTCTAATGCGCGCGCGGATCACCACCCTCGCGCTGCTTGTGCCGCTCTTGGCGGGCTGCCAGATCAACTATCTTTTGAAGTCCGCCAAAGGTCAGCTGAGTCTGCTCACTTCGGGCGTCGCCATCGAAAAGGCCCTGCAAGATCCCGCGATCGAGGAAGAACAAAAACGCAAACTGCGATTGGCGCAGGAAGCGCGCGAGTTCGGCGAAAAACAGCTGGGGCTCAAACCCACCAAGAACTACACCAAGTACGTGCAGCTGGATCGCTCATCGGTCACCTACGTCGTGAGCGCCGCGCCCGCCTGGGAACTGAAGGCGCACCAATGGAGTTTCCCCATCGTCGGGAAAGTCCCCTACAAAGGTTATTTCACCGAAAACGAAGCGAAAGAAGAAGAGCTCGAGTTGCGCGCGCAGGGACTGGACACCTATATGCGCGGGGTTTCGGCGTATTCGACGCTGGGTTGGTTTCAAGATCCGCTGCTTTCGTCCATGCTTCGGGCGAAGGATCACGATCTGGTCAACACGATCATCCACGAGTCGACCCACGCGACCCTGTACGTGAAAAGCTCGGCCGATTTCAACGAGCGGCTGGCCACCTTCTTCGGGAACCAAGGCGCCGAAGCGTTCTACTTCGCGAAGGAAGGCCCCGAATCGCCCACGGTAAAACAGATTCGTGACGAAAATGCCGACGAGAAGGTCTTCGCGGATTTCATCTCGAAAGAGCTGAAAGATCTTGAAGCTTGGTACAAGGCGCTTCCGGCCGAGGGGCGCGATCCCGCGCAGAAGATCGCGCGCATCAAACAGATCCAGGAAAAATTCCGGAGCGACGTCCAACCCGGCTTGAAGACCGACGCGTACAAACGCTTCCCGGAGCTGGAGCTGAACAACGCCCGCCTGATGGTATACAAGACCTATCTGGGCGATTTGCGCGACTTCCAAACGGTGTTCGACACCATCGGCGGCGACTTCCCGACCTTCATTCGCCTCGCGCATCTGCTGGAAAAAGTCGAAAAGCCCGAAGCCACCCTCAAAGAGTGGACCGGGCTTTCCAAGGAAGTCCTTCTCGCGAAGTTGAATTAATCCGTATCGCGGCGCTGAAGCCCCTCGTACAACTCGGCCTGACGCTCGAACGCACGGTACAGATGTTTCTGGCGGTCGGCGAGCTGCGTGTACTTGTAGGTGACGCCGGCGTGGGTGAATTTGTTCGCCCCCCGTCCGGTCAGAAACGGCGAGAGCTGCGCGTCCGCGCCTTGCGCGCGCGGGAAGATGTGGAAGCCTTTCGCGGCGCCTTCCTGACTGTGGCAACCCGAACAGGTGCGGATCGCGAAGGCGTGACGGCGCTCTTCGGGCGCGCCGGCGGCCAACTTCCAGATTTGTCCTTCGTCACGGAAAGTCGCGAACGGCGCGGTGAAACGCGGCGACTTTTCCTCTTGCTGGTCCGACCACATCTCGTAGGGCATGTTGTTTTTGTTCTGACCGCAGCCGTCGAAGGAAGCCGCGACGCCGTCCGATCCCATCTTCACGCCGTCGGCGTTCGTCAGGTTCTCGAAGAACGGGACCGCGACGTCGCGGTAGACGGTATAACCGTTGCTGTTGCGACGGGCGACGCCGACCGCGGGCTTCTTGTAACCGAAAACATCGAGGTCGCCCTTGTCCGCGCGCCAGAAGCTGTTCACGAACTTCGTCAATAGCTTACCGCCCGACAAGCAGCGGTAGGGTTCCGCGCGCGGTTTACGTGGAATCAGCTGCAGGTTCGTGTTCAGCAGGTACCACTCGCGCATTTCGAACGAACGCTCGTTGATCTTCGTATTGGAGCGGATGTTCATGAAGTTCTCGGGCTGCACCGCGAGCTCTAAGATCCGCGCCAGGCGCGCTTGGTACTCGGGCGAGGTGGGGGCGTACTGCGAAAGCCCCGCCCACAGACGCGCCCACCACTTCAAACGCCAGCGCCAAGTGGCGTCGTCCTTCATGAGCTTATCCATGTCGACGTCTTTATTACCGCCTTTGAGCGACTCCAGTCGCCCGTCACGCCACTCCAGGATCGGTAAACGGTAACTCAAAACGAAAGTCTGCGGATACACGCGACCGTTCTTTTCGTAGGTCGGATCGACGAAGCCGTAAACGAGGTGCACCTCGCCGAGCGCCCGCGCGTTTTGCGTGGGTTCGGTCGTGCCGCGGTCGTCGATGTTGCCCGCCTGATCCATCAAATTCGCGACCGCCAACAGCCGGAAGGGCGAGCCCTGAAGTTCTTGGCGACTCTGCTTGTAAAGCGTGTCGGCCGAGCGCCAGGTCGTGAAGATGCGGTCCATCCGGCGGTCCGCGTTCGGCACGTCGCCCACGCGCAGGCTCGCGTCCTTCACTTGCGCGTGCGCCGCTTGCTCTTCGGCGGCGTTTTCGAAAATCCGCGCGAAGAACTCGCCGGCTCTTTTCGCGCGCATCTTGTCGTCGGGCGTATTCAGATTGTCGCGGACGTAATGGTAGAAATCACCGAGCTTCACGGCGAAGTCGACCCGCCCCTGCACTTTGTCGAGCACGCGGTGATCGGTGATCAAGACGCTGCGACCGATGTCGATGTCGGCGGGAGCGCGCACGTCCAGACCCGAGTTCGGATCGTCATCGCGCAACAGGCGCGGTAGACCGTCGGAATCGGCGGCAAAAAACCGCGTATCGAGCGCCTCGGAGGACAGCTCGGAGGTTTGCAAATGTTGACCGCAATTTTGGAACGAGAGAAGCGCGATGAGCGCGATCGGCGTCGCGAGCATCCACGGTTGACGCCACTTGGAATTCCCCACACATCCCCCTGGTGAGGTTCTCAGTTTAGCGTAAGCGAATTTCGTTCTCGAACCGGGGTGCCCCCCCCGTCTCAGACTGAGGCGGGTTTAACCAAAAACAAAGGCCACAAGGATGTGGCCTTTGAGTCTATTGAATCTTACGTTTCTCGACCGGGACCGCACTCAGCGCGGGCCGGGCTTCGGGTTTAATTTCGAGCGCGAGCATGATCCGGTCATGTAGCGCCTGAAAGTCATAGCCTTTTAGAATCTCCTCGATGGGATCGTTCTCTTCCACGTCAGGGGGACGCCACTCCACCTCTGCATTGCGGGGTTTGGTATCGACCATCACGTTTCGACCTCCGTCCGTTTTTTCTGGAGTTCCATGAGTCCTCCCTCATCGAAGTTCCAGTGTTTGAGTTCCGTGTCCATTTCGAATTCATCTTTGAGTTTCAGAAGGGCGTGGCGGTAATTCGCCTTGGCCGTGTCGTAAGGACATTGCATGATCTCGGCGATCTCTTTGAAGCTCAGGTCTTCAAAGATGCGCAGGACCAGTGCCGTCTTCTGACGAAACGGGAGCTCCTCGACGGCTTTGTGGATCAACTTCGACAGCGCCTGGTGGCTGACAGACTCTTCCGCCACCGAGGGAATCGACAGTTGAACCGAATCCAGATCGGAGTGACCGTCACGACGCTCACGAAGTTTATTCTTCGCCGTGTTCACCGCGATCTGGAACAACCAACTCTTGAAACTCGCTCGACCTTCGAAACTGTCCAGGCGCTCATAAGCCTTCATGAACGATTCCTGCACGACATCTTCCGCGGTCGCGAGGTCCTTCACGAACCTCAGACTCACCCGCAGCAGACTCTTCTGGTACTTTCGCACCAGATGAGAGAAGGACGTCCTTTGTCCCGCGCGAATTTGGCCAATCCACTGAAGATCTTCGTTCCCAAAAATCTCTCTCTCGCCCATAAGACACGCCCCCCCTGTCTTTCGGTGAATGGGGGAAACGATTTTTCGTCGCGGCCCCCGCTGTTTCCTTTGTGCAACGGGGGGACCACGAACTTCTTGCTGAAATCGGTAGCAGAATGGCTCCGCGAAAAGGCGGGCTCGAAGCTGGTGAATTTGGCGTTAAGACGGCCCGCGAAGGGGGCGGTGCGAGTTGGATCGCCCCCCGCTGAAAGCCGGTGGCGATCCGAACCAGGGACGAATTTTGTTAGGGACTTGGTGTTACGGAACCTGGGGCTCAATCGACTCGGGGATCAGGACCAGGTCGTAGTTGGGTTTTTGGTAAACTTCGCCCTTCAGGCAATAGCGCTGGCCTTCCACGAGGGAGTCAATAATCAGGCCGGCCTCTTGGACTTCGCTGTAGGTCTCACCGGCCGCGGCCAGCTCGAACTCTTGGAAGGCCGGAGTCATCGGACCCGACGACACTTCAAGGTAGTTACGGATGACCATCAGCATGCCGTCGGAGCTTTCCGTGCGGTAGATCCCGCAGACGGTTTGGATTTCGGCTTGAGCGAAGGTCGCGGGCAGGATCAGGGACAGGATCACGAACAGATGTTTCATGGAGTCTCCTTGGTTGGGGGAACCGAGAAGTACCAAGGAGAACGGAATCTGCTCAACGGCCGCGCGTGACGCCTGACGTATTCACAGGGTGGGTCCCGGAAGGGGGCCACCCGCGTTCTCAAATCTGATTATTACTGAGAGATCGTGACCCGGTTCCGGCCGTTTTGTTTGCTCTGGTAAAGAGCGGTGTCGGCCCGTTTGAAGAAGGTGTCCCAAACGTCCTCGTCGGACTTACGGGTCGCCACCCCCACCGAGACGGTGACGGGAATACGTTTCCCTTCCGACATGAACGCCGTCGACTCGACCGTCGCGCGGATCCGCTCCGAGACTTCAGCCGCCGCACGCAGGGGCGTGTGCGCGAGCAGAATCACGAACTCTTCCCCCCCGTAGCGGGCGAAGAAATCCTGCGAACGGACCACCTTCGTGGAGATGACATCCGAAAGCTGTTTCAGAACCACGTCGCCGGCCGCGTGGCCGTACTGATCGTTGATCTTTTTGAAGTGATCGATGTCGAGCACGATCAAACTGAGCTCTTCGTTCAAAACTTCCGAGCGTTTGATCAATTCGGGACCGCGTTCGATGAGGGCGCCTTTGGTGTACGCGCCGGTCAGACCGTCTTTCACGGCCTTTTCGTTCATCTCGCGGTTCGTGATCGCCTCCAAGTTTCCTTTTTCGAGAAACTTCAGGATCAGATTGCCGATTTTAATTTGATCGTTGTTCTTCAGCTTCATCGGCGCCATCGGGTTCAGCACGTTGCCGTTCACGACGGTCTTGTTGGCCGAGCCGAGGTCGACGACCGTCACTTCGCTGCCCACGATCACGAGACGTGCGTGGTTGCGGCTGACGGATTTGTCATCGAGGTGGATTCCGCAATCGACGGAACGGCCCAGAACGTACTCGGCTTGGACGAGCGCGTACTGTTTTCCGACGTAGCCTTGCGGCCCCAGAAGGACCACAAGTGCGGGGGGCGCCTCGTCCGCGGGACGCATCAGACCGTTGAAGGTCTCGCCCGTGACGATGCTCGTTTTTTCGGTGAGGTCATCGCTCCCGAATTGCTGGTTGTTGGCTCCAGAACTTTGCGACATCCCTCATAGTATGGGCTGCCTTTAAAGCTCCGGCAAGACTCCGTTTTTAAGGATTCCCTTGGCGAGTCTTTTGCCCAGCTCGACTCCAGGCTGGTCGAAGGCATTGATGTCCAGGGCTTCGCCCAAAGATGCGACAACCAGCATCCAAGTCTGAAGCACGGCCCCGATGGTTTGGGGCTTCAGGTCCTGGAGTTCCAGCTCCAAAACCGAGACACCTTGACGGCGCAGGGCTTCGGCGGTCGCCCGCGCTTCGACGTTCAGGATTTCGCCCAATTTTTTGCCACCGATCTCGGCGAGTTCGGGGATCACCGGCGACGCCGCCAGCTGGATATCGCCCCCGAAATCGGCGACGCGGTGTAGGACGACCCACTTGTCGCGGGGCCCTTCCATGACCTGCTGAAGGATGGAGTGCTGATCGTTCGCGCCCAGCGCCGCGACGGGCGACGACGCGCGGGCCGGAGTTTTCCCCTGACGGTCCTTCGCTTTACCGAGACTCTCGGCCCACAGCTGCACGATCCACGCGGCGAGGTTTCGGATCGAAGAGCTGTAAGTCCAAAACTGGGTGATCCACTCTTCGCGCTTCCAGCTGGCCAGGGACTGCGCGGTCAGCTCCGCGACGAGTTTGTCTTGAGTTGCGGCCCACGCCGCGCCGTCGTGAAAGGCCTTCGCGTCCTGACCGAGGTATTCCGCCAAGAACATCCCCACCGGCGACAGCACCGAAAAGCGTCCGCCGACGTCCAGGGGCACTTCAACCTGGCGCACGCCCTTCGCTTGCGCCCAGTTCATGAGGGGGCTCGCTTTGGACTCGGTCACGACGAGCGCACGGTCGGTCCAACGGGGATCGAGGGTCGCGAGTTGATCGTGCACGTACTGAAGGCCCGAGAGGGTTTCGAGGGTCGTTCCGGATTTCGAAACGAACACGAACGCGGCGTCGCTCCAGGTTTTGGCGTCGCCGAGGGACTTTTTCACGAAGTGGGGATCCGGATTGTCGATGATCGTCACTTGGCCCGGTTGCGCGAAAACGTCGGCCAGAAACTGCGGTCCGAGCGAGCTCCCGCCGATGCCGAAGAAGAAAAGCCGCTTCGACATCTTTTGCAGACGCTGCGCCTCGGCCCGGCACGACTCGCGAAGGGCGGCGCGGGCGGGAAGCTGCGTGAATCCCAAATCCGCGCGCTTCAGCACGGTCCGCAAATGTTGGGTGGCTTGTTCGAGGGCGGGAGCGGAAACTTCGGAGGGACGCGACAGGATTTTGATCATGGCAGAGAACCTAGGCGGACTCTTCCCGCCCGTACACTCTTGGCGCGGCCTATTATCGTTGTCCTCCGCGGAATTTCAGGCTGAGATGTCGGAAACGGAGGACCCACGGATGAAAAGCCTCATTGTTTCTTTGCTCACGCTGGCCGCGTTTCCCGCTTCAGCCCATATCCTGAGCTGCGCGTACACCATTTACGGCGCCCCTTTTTCCACGGTCGAAATCCAGTTCGATGAGGCGGGTCAGGCCCTGTCCCCGGCGACGATCATCGTCTCGGGAAAAGCGCATACCGAATCCGTCACTCTCGAGCCCAACGGCCCCGGCGAAAGTCTGCATCTGTGGCTGTCGAAGGAAAGCTCCCAGAACGACGTCGAGCTGATCGTTTACGAAACGCGCCAAGCCCAGGGCGACTCGAAGATGATCAACCACCACATCCCCATCGGCAAAGAGATGTGGGGCGACTGCACGACGCGCGAATAGCGGTTACGAAACGCCCGCTCCGGAGCGTGAAGGACGTTCGTAAAGCTTCACCTGCAAGGCGGAAGGAGGAAGGCGTACCCTCGCGGTACGTCGACGACGACCAACGCAGTCAGGTGAAGCTTTACGGACGTCCCTAAGACACCGCGACGTCTTCTTCGATGCGGTGATAGCCCCGCCATTCTTTCAGGCGGCAACGAGGACGGGTCGAATCCTCGGGGTATTCGATCAAGACGTAGGTGAGCTTGGTGATTTTCCCCAGCGAGACGACGTCCAGGCTCGTGATTTCGGTCCACGTGCCGGTGTTGAAGTACTCTTTCCCCTGCTTCCACTGACGGTACTGGTAAACGTGCGAGTGACCGAAGATCACGGTGTGCACGCGGTCGTCCTGCAGGATCTTGCGGGCGGCGCCGCCCAGATCCGGGAAGATCGCGCTCTCCAGAATGATGCCCAGGACCTGGCTCGCGCGAACGTGACGCCGCGGATCCTTCACGAAGGCCGACTTCACGAAATAACCGAACATCTGCCACGAGGTTTTCACCGTCATCCAGGTTTCGTTGAAGATCGCCCAACGCACCATGCGGCCGAAGGGGCGAATCTTGTCCACGAAGGGGTAACGGTGTTTCACCTTCAAGACGAGATCCACGAAGAAATGGCTGCCGAAGGGTAGATTCAGGATGGGCTCGGCCAGATCCTTCTTCAGGAAGAAGCGGCGCGGGTCCATGCGGTTCGCGGCCTCATGCATGTGGCCGTGCTCGATGTGGACGCCGTCGAAAAAGTGCACGATGTTTTTGTAATGGATCGAGGCGTCGATCACGCCGTTCAGATACTCGCGGCAGGCGGGCCAGAGCATCGCCTGGTCGTGATTGCCGATGATGTAGGTGATCTTGTTTCCGGGCTTCGCCGCGAAAGCCGCGAGCGCCGCGAAGACGCGTTTGTGACCGTCGCAGATGGATTTCAAAATCTCCAGGCACACGGGCTCGGTCAGGACCGTCAGAAAGTGTCCGCGGTAATCGACCTGCAGGAAGTTCAGAAAATCGCCGTTGATGATGAGCTCGACTTCGGCTTCGCTGAAGACGCCCGACGAGTAGTACTCGATGAACTCGACGAGTTTGTCGCCGAAGTAGAACTCCTCGAGGAAGTTCACGCCCCCGCCGGGAAGCAGGCGACCTTTCCCCAAATGCAAATCGCTGACGACGACTTTGATTTTTCGTTTGGGAGAGGGAGGGTTCGCGACGTCCATGGCAGTCTCTTTACCTTAACAAGGTGGCCAGCGGAAGTCTCATTCCGCCTTTTTGATCGGGAGGATCTGGCCGCCGGTCGTGTCACTCGACTCGAGATTCGTCAGGGCCATGCGGAGCGCCCGCACGGTCCGGCCGAGCTGCTCTTGTTGCGCGTCGATCCGTTTTTGCAGATCGGCCGCCTTGTGCTTTTCGAGCTCCAAGTTGCTTGAATACTCATCGAGCTTTCGCTTCAGATCCAGGATCGTCTCGTCCTTGGTGCGGACGAGCGCCGATTTTTCCAGGCGCGCCAGCTCCAGACGGTTTTCCAGCTCGCGTTCGCGCACCCGGACCTTCTTCAAGTCCGTGTGCATGCGGCCGTCCATCTCGTCGAGCTTCTTTTTCAGTTTGTTGTACTCGCGGTCCTTGTCCATCAAGCTTTCCTTGAGGATTTTGACTTCGAGCTCCGCGGTTTGCAGGACGTCGTTCCGAACCCGTTCGGCCTCGAACAGCTTGGCCTGCATCTCGTCTTCCTGGCGCTTCGCGATCGCGCCGGCCGAAACCAGCAGGCGGATCTCTTCTTCCAGGCGTTCTTTTTCGGTCGTCAGTTCGTTGATGCGCGCTTGCGCCAGATCCAGGGTCGCCGCTTGCTGGAGTGCCACCTCGGATTGCTGTCCCGCAGCCGATGCGGGATTGCGGCCCGCGCTGCGGCCCACGCCCACCGCCACTTTGATCGAAGACTCGCGATTTGATGCAAGGCCCTTCGCCATGGGTTGAGTACGATCCGAGAACCCAGCGCCCACGCCGCCCGTGCTTTGCGAGTGCGTGACCGAGGGATTGGAGTGATTGCCGGTGTCCTTCGGGAGCGGCACGGTCACGCTCTGCTCTTCTTGCAGCGGACGGACCTTGTGTTTCGCGTTCACGTCTTTCATGTCGAGACCGTCGGGCAGCGCCGCGGTCGTCGACTCGTCCGAGGGCGCTTCGCCTCCGACGTCTTCGAAGTTGATGTCCTTCGCGATGTCCTTTTGGGAAACGTCGATCACGGATTCCGAGACGTCGGCTCCCAAAACATCGCCCTCCCCTTGCTGTTTCAGCTCGGAGATCAGCGCTTCGATATAACGGTCGGACGTGCGACCCTTTTTGCCCTTGGACATAACTTAAGAGACATATCGGCAAAAAGAGCCGGGAAGTGAAGAACCGCCGCCGGGACGGAGCCCGGCCTGGACGTTGGCCGGGTTTCCCCGGCCCACTGTCAATTCCTCAGACAAAAAGAACGGACCTAGGCGTGGGCGACGGTCTTGAGGTAGACGCCCATGCGGGTTTCCAGAGCCTCGGGCGCGACTTTCGCCAGCGCGCGGACGCTGAAATCCTGGATGGTGAAGCTCGCGAGCACGGTGCCGTGCATGCAGGCTTTTTTCAGGTCTTGGAACGTGGGTTTGCGATCGAGCTTCGCGAGGTAACCGAAGAAGCCGCCCGCGAAAGTATCGCCCGCGCCCGTCGGATCCACGACGTCCGCCACCGGTACCGCCGGCAGGATGAAGTAGCCTTCGCCTTTGACGTACATCAGGAAGCCGTACTCACCGCGTTTGATCACGATGGCCTGCGGTCCCAATTCGCAAACTTTCGGCGCCGCCTCGATGGCGTTTTTCGCGCCGGTCAGCATTTTCGCCTCGCCCTCGTTGATGAGGACGACGTTCACGCGCGACAGGGTCTTTTTCAGATCGTCGATCTTCGACGAGATCCAGAAGTTCATGGTGTCCATGCCGACGAAGACCGGCGACTTCACTTGATCGAGGACTTTCACTTGCAGATCGGGCGAGATGTTCGCCAGGAAAACGAACTTCGTGCCTTTGTAGGAATCCGGAAGATCGGGATCGAAAGCTTCGAAGACGTTCAGCTCGGTTTTTTTGGTGATCGCTTCGTTCATGTCGCCGGCGTAGGCGCCTTCCCAATGGAAGGTTTTGCCGGGAGCGACGAACATTCCCTCAAGGTCCACACCGCGAGCGCGCAGAAGTTCTTTGTCCGAATCCGCGTAATCTTCGCCGACGACGCCGACCACACGGACTTTCGCCGACAGCGAAGCCGCGAGCGAAAAATAATTCGCGGAGCCGCCGAGAGCGCGCTCGACTTTGCCCGACGGTGTTTCGATGGTGTCATACGCAAGGCTACCGACGACGAGAATTTCAGACACGATTTCTTCCTCCCAATTTCGAGTTGGAGATGTCCATGTTGGTGGGTTTGTTTTCAAATTCCGAGGTCAACTGACCGCAGGCCGCGAAGATGTCGCGACCCATCGTCCGGCGCAGCAGCACGTGCGCGCCCAGGCGCATGAGCTCGGCGTGGAACTTTTCGACCTGCGCATCGTCCGGACGTTGAAATTCCGAGCCCGGATGTTCGTTGAACGGGATGATGTTGATCTTGCAAGGGATGTGGCGGACGAGCTGCCAAACTTTCTTCGCGTGCTCGAGCTGATCGGTGATGCCTTTGAGCAGGACGTACTCGAAGGTCACGCGGTCGCCGGTCTCTTCGCAGTATTTCGAGCAGGCGTCGAGCAGCATGGGAAGCGGATACTTCTTGTTGATGGGCATCAGCTTCGTACGCGACTCTTCGTCGTAACCGTTCAGCGAAACCGCGAGGCGCGTCTTCGACTGGGCGATGCGGTACATCTCGGGAACGAGGCCCGACGTCGAGACGGTGAACTTCCGGCGCGAGAAATTGCGGCCGGTCGGCTCGTGCAGAATTTCGATCGATTTGAAAACCTCGTCCGGATTGTCGAGAGGCTCGCCCATGCCCATGAACACCACGTTGGTGACGCGGGCATCGGGGTTGTCCTTCTTGATCATGTCTTCGACCATCATGAACTGCGCGACGATTTCATCCGCGCGCAGGCGGCGCTTCAATTTCTGCTTCCCGGTGAAACAGAAAGCGCACGCCATATTGCAGCCGACTTCCGACGACACGCAAAGGGTCTCGCGGCCTTCCGAAGGGATCAGCACGGCTTCGACGGTGTAGCCGTCTTCAAGCTTGAACAGGAATTTCTGGGTGCCGTCCTTCGACTTCAAGTGCGCGGTGGGCTTCGGCAGATGCAGCGAGAAAAGTTTCGGCAGCTCTTTACGGAACTCTTTCGAAACGTTCGACATCTCTTCGAAGTCGCTGACGCGCTTTTCGAAAACCCATTTGTAGATCTGGCCGGCGCGGAACTTCTCTTTGCCGAGGCCTTTGAGCTCGGCCGCGAGATCGCTCAACGTCAGGCCGTAGATGTTCTTCGCGGGACGCTCGATCTTCTCGGCGGTGGCCTGTTCGGCCGCCACCTTCTGGATCAGCTGTTGGTTGAGCGCGAGCTTGAGGTCCGCCGCCGTCAAAGACGACGCTTGGGGCTCGGCCGTCGGCGGAACCACCGGCTTCGATTTCTGGATTTCGTTCTGTGTTTGCACGGGCGAAGCTGTACCACATTCCGGGCGAAAAATCGAAATATGAGGGCGCTTTAAAAAAACCGACCTCATTTTGTGGAATTTTTCCGAAAGCTTTGTGTTTACGCCTACTTCGAAGAGCGGATATAGGCCACCAGCTCGGCCGAACTGCAGGGAACGCAGCCCACCTGACCGACGACCACGCCCGCCGCGAAGTTCGCGAGGACCGCGGCCTCTTCCGCCGGAAGCCCCGCCGACAGGGCGAGCGCCAAGGTCGCGATGACCGTATCCCCCGCCCCCGTGACGTCGAAGACCTGGCGCGCGTAGGTCGGAACCTGCACCGTCTTTCCGCCCTCGAACAGGATCATGCCGTCTTTACCGCGCGTGACGATCAGGCGCTCCGCACCCGTGCGCTCGAGCAGCACCTGCCCGATCTGGCTCACTTTCGCGGGCGAATCGCGGAAGTCGTCGTAGCTGAGTCCCGAGAGCGCGAGCGCCTCGTCGAAGTTCGGCTTGATCAGATCCACGCCCTTGTAGAAGTCCGCGACGTTCGAGCGGTGCGGATCGACGTAGATCGGTTTGCCGTGGGCACGCGCCAGGCGAATCAGGTCTTTCATCAGCGACTCTGACAGCAGACCCTTCGCGTAGTCCTCGAGGATGACCGCATCGACTTCGGGTAGAACTTTTTCGATCATCTTCACGGTCTTCGCTTCGGCCGCGGCCGAAAGGAATTTGCGCGACTCATAGTCGACGCGGACCAGGTGGTGATGCTTCGCCATCACGCGGGTCTTGCGCGTGGTGGGACGCTCGAGATCTTCGATCAGGTAATCGGTCGACACGCCTTTGGACTGAAACAGCTCACGCAAACGATCGGCGCCCGAGTCGCGGCCGACGACCGAAATCAGATACGGAATACCGCCCAGAGCGGTCACGTTCTGCGCCACGTTTCCCGCCAGGCCCAGGCGCATGTCTTCGCTTTCGACCTCCAGCACCGGGACCGGGGCTTCGGGACTGATGCGGCGGACTTCGCCGAGGACGTACTCATCGAGTCCGACGTCCCCCAGGATCATGAGCTTCTTGCCCGCGAGTTTCTTCACGTCCTCGATGAGGCGGGTTTTCACCTCGCCGGTGACTTGGAAAAAGGGGATGGGCAAGCTCGTGGATCCGGCACTTTTTGACATTCCCGGATATGACCAGCTACACCGCCTTTATGCAACGACAGACGCGGCGCCAGCCGTTCCCAAATCGCGCCAAAGAGACCACGGCCCCGGCCGCGAAAACTTTGCCGCAAGGGCTGTTTTACGAGGCGAATTACCTCGCGCCGAAAACGAAGTCCGCCGTGCTCGCCGAGCTGGAAGGCTTGCGCCCGATCTGGGAACAACGCTTCTCGAAGTCGAATCCCCCTCCCGAAGGCAAAGAAAACCGCCAGCTTTTGCGCCCGGTGTATTGGCTCGGCAATTGGCAGTTCGCGTGCCTGAACTACTACCATCCCCCGAAGGGCATTGAGTTTCGCTGCGTGCGCGGCGAAGCCTACCCGCCCGCGCTGGCCGCCGAGGTCGCGAAAATCGAAAGCTTCGTGCGCGCGAACTACACACCACGCGATCTACCGCGCGGCTGGAATCTGAACACCTGCCTCGTGAATTATTACGGAGCGAAAGAGGGCGACCCCGGGAAGTGGACGGACTCCGCCCGCGTCGGCGAGCACAAGGATTTCGAGCCCGGCCCCGTGGCGTCGTTGTCGTTCGGCGAGCGCGCGCTTTTCCAGTTCGTCGCGAGTGAAGGCAAACAGGCGCAAAGCCAGGTCCGCCTTCAGATGTGGCTCGAGGACAATTCATTGCAAATCTTCGGCGGCGACAAATGGAAGAAGCACCTCTTCCACCGCGTGCAACGCGTGGAAGACAAGGACCGCTTCGAGTACCTGAAGGGCTTTCCGGGCTACCGCACCCGTCGCATCAACCTGACGTTCCGCTACGTCCCCGACGAGCACATCCTGCCCCTCGCGAAATTCCCGCCCCATCTCCTCGAAGACATCAAACCCTACGTCACCCAACTCGCCGAAGGCGGCTCCGCCCATTTCCGCGAAGCCCTGAGCTCGGTCCGCTAAGGTACCTGCTACTTTCCAGAAAGTAGCAGGTACCTTCCAGAAAGTAGATGCTACCTTTCGGGCACGGGCCACGCCAGCGCGAGGTGGCCGTCTTCGGTGGCGCTGAGGTGGATGTTTTGCTGGGCCCAGCGGGCAAGGGTGCGGGCTTCGGTTTCGTTGCGGACGCGGCCGATCGTGCCCCAGGCGAGAGCGTCGATCGGGATTTGTGTCGCGACCTCTGTGCCTTCGGCCGTCGTGATTTTGGCGGTCAGGAATTGATCTTGATCGCGCAGCTCAAACTTCACTTTCGCGTTCACGACCTGGCCGGACTCCAGTTGCGGGACCGGCCACGTCTGCCGGCGGAAACCGGGCACGCCCGACTCTAAGCTGCGCGCGCCGAAGAACTGCGCCTTCAGAAGTTCGCCCATCTGCGCCCAAGAGTAGGCGCCCGGAAAACTGCAATGGAACGACTCTTCGAGAGGGTAGATCCGCACGTCGGGATTTTTTTCGGGCAGCTCCATCAGCATGCCCGTGTTGATCGCGAACGGCACGAGGTCATCTTTCTTCGTCGCGAACACCGAGACCGGGTGACGGATCGTTTTGATGTACGGAAGCAGCACGTTCCCCCTCAGGAAATCGGCCTTCGGTAGTCCCTCGGGGAACTTCACGCTTCCGTCGTCCGTCAACGGGCCCTGGTAGCCGTCGCGCACGTAAGCGAAAGCGTCCGGCAAAAACCACGAGCGACGGATGTTCGGAATGCGCTTCATCAACGGCGACATGCGGAACGAGGCGTACAGATTCATCCCGAGAAACGACAGCGGGCTGCGCTCATGACCGGAAAAGGTCTCTTGGAACTGCACCATCGGGCACAGCCCCACCGCGGATTTGAAAACCGGCGGATTGAGCTCGTTCAAAATCATCGCCATGAAAAGACCGTGGCCGCCCATCGAAAGCGCCATCAGGTGAATGTCGCCGACCAGACGGCTGAGCGGTTCCGCGGGATCTTTCAGCCGACGCGCGATCTGGTAATTCTGCAAGCCCTCATCGAGTCCGCCGACCGAGAGTTTTTCGTTGAGTTTGATCGTTTCGGCGCTCGTCATGCTGTCGAGGAAGATCACGTTGAAAGGACCTTGCTCGAAAAGTTGCAGCAGGATGAAACGCTCGGCCTGGATATCCACCGAGTTTCCCAGAATCCCCGCGCGCAAGATCAGCCACGGACGACGATGTTTATCGTCCTTCAGCGCGATCAGCCCCGGTTGCCGATAGCCGTTCGGCAAATTGAAAATCACGCGGCGGAAGTACGGATTGTTTTCGACGGCGAAGCGGATGAACAGCGTGCGGTAAAGGTTGCGCGCCAGATCCTTCGGCCCCGTCGCGATCTCTTTCTCGCATTTCGCGAGGTAGTCCGCCGTCAGGTCGACCAGCGCCTGACCTCCGGCCGCGGTCTCGGCCGCGCCGTGCGCTCCGTAGATCGCCTCAAAATTGCGGAACTCGCAGGCAGCGGAAATCTTCTCGTCGTCCAGGCCCGCGTCGAACGTCAGCCAGGGCGATTCGTAGATCCAGCGGAGCACTTTCAACTGCTCGGACGAGGCTTTGTCGTTCGTCGTCATGAAAGAACTTTCAAAAGCTTTGATCCACGAGCTGGCTTGCAACGGATCTTGAAGCGCACCGGGTGAGCAACTCACGACGAACCCAACGCCCAAAGCGCACAGAATGATTTTGGCGAATCGGAAAAGGGCTAGCTCTCGGATGTTGCGCAACGGCATGGCCCCGATTTAGCCCTGAAACCCGCGCTCCGCAAGGAAGGATAATAGGCCGCGCCAACGCTATACGAATCATGAATCTGGGCCTAGTCTCGGTAAACTTATTGCTCTAGTCGTGTCCTCTAAGGAGACCGCATGTCCACCCACGATATTCCCGAAACGGAATCGCATCTGAAGCACCCTTTGTTTTTCAACGCCCTACAGTCGATCGACGAGGCCGGCCGCATTATCAACTGCGACCCGAACGTGCTCGCCCGACTCAAGCGACCCAAGAGGTCCATCGCGGTCAGCGTGCCCGTGCGGATGGACGACTACTCGGTCAAAGTCTTCACGGGTTTCCGCGTGCAATACAATTCGACTCTCGGTCCGTACAAAGGCGGGATCCGTTATCACCAAGATGTTTGCATGGGCGAGGTCACGGGCCTGGCGGCTTTGATGATGATCAAGAACTCGGTCATGGGTCTTCCTTACGGAGGCGGTAAGGGCGGCATCAACGTCGACCCGACCAAACTCTCGCGCACCGAAAAGCAAAACCTCACTCGTCGTTATACGTCCGAGCTCGGCCCGTTCATCGGACCGACCAAGGACATTCCCGCTCCCGACGTCGGCACCGACTCGCAGACGATGGCTTGGATGATGGACACCTACTCGCAAGAGCAAGGCTTCGCGCAACCCGGCGTCGTCACCGGTAAGCCCGTCGAAATCGGCGGTTCGTTGGGTCGCGCGGGCGCGACCGGTCTCGGCGCGGTTTACGTCGCCGAAAAAGCTTACGAGCGCCTCGGCTGGACCATGAAGGGTTCGACGATCGCGGTCCAAGGTTTCGGTAACGTCGGTAGCCACGCGGCTTTGTACGCGTGGGAGCGTGGCGCGAAAATCGTCGCGGTCTCGGACGTGAAGGGCGGCATCTTCAACGGTGACGGCCTGAACATCCCCGAAGTCATCGAGTACGTGAAGCAGAACAAATTCCTGGAAGGCTTCCCGCGCACGCAGCCCGTTTCGAACGACGAGCTGCTGCTCTTGAAAGTGGACGCGCTTTTCCCGTGCGCCCTCGAAGGACAAATCGACGTGCACAACGCCGAAAAAGTTCAGGCGAAGATGATCGTGGAAGGCGCGAACGGTCCCGTGACCAACGACGCGACCAAGATCCTTCACAAACGCGGCATCTTCATCTGCCCCGACATCATCGCCAACGGCGGCGGCGTCGTGGTTTCGTATTTCGAGTGGGTCCAAGACATCATGTCGTTCTTCTGGGACGAAGATGAGATCAACGGCCGCCTGAAAACGATCATCACGAAGGCCTTCGACAAGGGCTACCAGATGTCGCAAGAGAAAAACGTCGACATGCGCCAGGCCGCGATGGCCGTCGCCGTCGATCGTCTGCAGAAAGCGATGCTCCTCCGGGGTCTGTACCCGAGATGAGTTTTCGTCCCTGGAAATACCTTCCCGTTTCACTCGCTCACTCCCTCGCGGGAGTGGGCGTCGAGCTCTCGGCCACTTTTTTCGGACAGGATGAACCCGCGACGTGGAATTCGTTTTCCGCGAAAGGGCTCGTTTTTCCGAATCGCTTGGGTCTTGCCGGCGGCGTCGACAAAGAGGGCGATCATCTGCTCGCCTGGCAGAAACTTGGCGCGGGCTTCGTGGAAGTCGGTACCGTCACGCCCGTTCCGCAAGAGCCGAACCCCGGGAAAATCATGGACCGGGATTGGGAGCGCGGAAATCTGTGGAATAAGATGGGCTTTCCCAGCGCCGGCATGAAAGACGTCGCCGCGAATCTCGCGACGAAAAGAAATGATCTGAAAATTCCCGTTTTCGTGAACTTGGGCAAAAACCGCGCGACACCCGCCGAAGCGGCGAAAGAGGACTATTTGCGCGTGCAGAAGGAGTTCCTCCATCTGGCCGACGGTTTCGTCGTGAACGTGAGCAGTCCCAACACCCAAGGTCTGCGCGGACTGCAAAGCGCCGCTTATCTGAAACCTCTCGTCGAACCCGTGGTGCAAGCCGCGCGCGGAAAACCCGTGTGGGTCAAGCTGAGTCCCGATCAAACTCCGCAAGAGTTCCAAGAGTCGCTGACGGCTTCGGCCGAAGCGGGCGCTTCGGGCTTTGTGCTGACGAATACGACACTTCATCGGCCCGAGGGCTGCCCTTTCCCGCCGGAGGGCGGACTTTCGGGACGCGATCTCAAACCCCTCTCCGAAGCGCGTTTGCAAGACGCCGTGCGGATTCTCGGCTCATCGCGCCGGGATTTCGTCATCGTCTCGGTGGGCGGCATTGAATCGATGGACGATGTGAAGCGACGTTTGGATCTGGGCGCGGATCTGCTCGAGGTCTACTCCAGCCTCGTTTTCGAGGGGCCACGCTTCTTCCAGCGACTGGAAAAATCCTGGCGTTCGTAACGCTTCCAGCAAAATGTGGAAAGAGTGTTCGCCCCCGGGTCCCAACGGGGCTAAACTGTAACTTGTGAACGAATCCGATACGCTGGCGCGCGCACCCGCGCCGAAACGCACGAAGAAGCCTCTCTGGATCCCCGTCGTCGCGGGATTTCTGCGCAAAGGCAGCCAGGTCCTCGTAGGCCAACGCCCCGAGAACCACTCGCTCGCCGGCCTGTGGGAATTTCCCGGCGGCAAAATCGAACCGGGTGAGTCGCCCGAGATCGCGCTGAAACGTGAACTCAACGAAGAACTCGGCATCGAAGCCGAGGTCGGCACGCTTTTGCTCGCGGCCTCGCACTCTTACGGCGACGTGAATATCCTGATCCTGTTTTTCGATATCCGTTACTGGAAGGGCGAGCCCAAACCGAAGCATCACCTGATGCTCGAGTGGATCGAACCGCAGGACTTGGCCGCCAAAGCCATTCCCGAAGCGAACCGCAAGATGATGAACCGGTTGCTCGAGGCGCTGAGGTAACCGCCCATGAAGATCCTGATCGTCACTGAAGAACTCAATTCCGTGGTCTGGACCTTCGCGAAATCGCTGCAACAGCAAAAACAAGACGTCATGATCCTGACCACCCGCGGGCAAGAGTTCGAAACGCCCCCGAACATGACGGTCCTGACCCCTTTCCGCAAATGGTCGTTGATCGAAGGCGCACGTCTGGTCCCGCGCTTGATCCAGTGGAATCCCGACGTCTTTCACTTCTTCTACGCGCACGAGGAGCATCATCCGCGGGCCGCGCAGTGGGTGATCGCGACCTTCGTGGCGGGACTGCCGCAAAAAACTTTGGCGGCGAGTTTCTTCTCGGAAGGTAACGTCCGCACTTACCGCGATCGCGCTTTCCTGAAACTTTTCGACGTGAACACCTTCGGGACGCGCACGCAGCTCATGCGGCTGAAACGCAAAGGTCTTTTGCCCGGCGACGCGATCGCCGAAGTCTTGCCGCCCATCGAGGCCCCGGATTTGGCGGAGCACGCGCGCGTGCGGCCCGAGGTCGTGAAGCTCACCGAAACCTTGGGCCGTTTCATCCTCGTGCCCGAGCGCGCGCCGAAAAGCCTGGATCCCGAGTTCTTCCGCGAACGCGGACTGGAAGTTTTGGCGCTGAGTGAACGCTTCCGTCCGCGCTCTTGGCACTACTCGACGGGACCGCTCAACGCGGCGGAATTCAACTTCGTTTTCGGCAAGGCCCGTGCCCTGCTGACCGCGGACAGCGATCTGTCCGTGCTGGAACTTCGCCGCTACAAAGAGCTCTGCGAACGCAACGAATTGCCGATCGTCGTGACGACCTACCAGAACGAACTTTTGCCGGGACTGTGTTGGAACGGTCAATCGGGCTGGGTTCTGGACCAAGGACTGGCGGGACTGGGAGCGATTCTCGATGAATTTCCCGACTTCACGCTTCGCCGCGACTATGGCGGATTTTCGGGCCTGGAGCTCGTCGACAACACGATGAACGAGCTGCTGCGATTGTATCAAAGAGCCTTTCGCCTGCGCTGGACTTGACCCCGGTCCCTCTGGCCCCAATCCTGAAAGGGATGAAGACGTCCCGATTCGCAGTCACCCTCTCGTTGATGTTGAGCGGCGCTCCCTTCGCGAACGCGGACGAATCCCTTTACCTCGTGAATCAGAAATCCGGCGAAAGTCGCGTGAGCGCGGAACTTTCGATCGGCGACTCGCAGTACGCGGGCGGACGCAGTCGCCTGCAGGCACTGGGCGTTGAGTACCGACGCGCGCTCGACGAGCGACAAAGCGTTTGGGGCCGCACGCAGATGATGGGGCGCCAATTCACCACGAGCGGCCAAGGTCATACCGGCGGCACGGGTTTGTCGGACATCGAACTCGGATACAAAAACGGACGTATCTACGACGTCGTGACTTTGGTGTACGGCGGGACCTTGAATCTGAGTCCCGGCGCGACTCAAGATCCGCGCTTGGGGCGCGTCGACAGCAGCAATAGTTTCTCGGGTACGCAATCGGCCGCGGGGTATTTGGGTTTTGAATCCTATTCGGAAGCACTCGCCGTCGGTGGCCAAGCGGAAGTGCGTATGTACTCGGACATCCGCGCCCTGGACGGAACCGAAGTGATCACCGTGACCAATCGCAACCGCCTGGTGCCGCGTTTTTCCGGCTTCGTCGAGATCCCCGTGTCCCGTGACTTCGACCTCGGTTTCGAAGGCGCCCTCGCCCGCTCCGACCTGTCGGTGGACAAATACTTGCTCGGTGGCGCGGGCAATCAGTACGAGGCCGCCTTCTACGGCAACTACGATCTGGACCGCGACACGCGCGCGGTGGTCCGCATTTCCGCCAAAAGCCAAAAGTACCCGCTGGCCGAAGAAAGCTTCGACATCGGCGTCGGCCTTCAGCGCGGATTGTAATTCACCCAGGGCCGGGCTAGGATGGTCGCGATGGCTCGCGCGCAAGTTCCCGAAAAACTGAATATCTGCTTGGTCGGTCAGCGCTTCCCGGTGATGGGACGCGCGAGCGACGAAGGTTTTTTGTGGCCGATGACTCGCGGTCTGATCGAGAAGGGCCATCAGGTCACCGTCATCTCGACCCGCTCGCCCACGGGAAAACCCGAACTTCTGCGCGACGGCGTTCGGCTTTTGTACCTGCACGAAGGTTACCCGAACAAAGCCGGCATCCCGTTTCCGGAAGCCGCGCTCGAAAAGTTCACGGAACTTCACAAGGAAAAACCCTTCGACCTCGTGCACTCGTTCGACCGCTCCGGTTATTTGATCGGGCGCAAACGTCGACGTTTGAACTTCGCGATGACCTACGACGTCGAGGCGACGCAGATGTCGCAGCTCTTCTCAATTCTGGGCATGGCGCAGGACCGGGTCAGCTCGCTGCTCGCGACGGGCATCGCGCTGACTTACAAGTTTCTGACGACCTACTTCGGCGGCGATCGCGACCTTTTGGTCACGGCGGACGGCGTTTTCGTGACGAGCCCCCAGCAGCGCGTGTTCCTGGAGCGCTACTACATGTATCCCGACTTCAACATCTTCAGCGTTCCTTACGGCGTCGAGCTTTCGCAGTTCAAACCGCCGATGGGCGAAGAGAGTCCCCTCCGCGCGCGCTTCAAACTTCCCGAGAACACGCACGTCGTTCTGACCGTGACCGACATGACCGTACCGGAAGAAATCGTGACGCTCTTGCAGGCTTTCGAACGGGTCGCCGTGAAGAAACCGAACGCCTACATGGTGATCCTGGGTTCGGGTCCCGAGTGGAAACGCATCGAATACGAAATGCTGAACCTTGCGCTGGGTTCGCGGGTCATCATGCCCGGTGCGCTCAAAGAAGAAGAAGTCAGCGAGTGGATCCAGATCGCCGACGTCTTCGTGAATATGAGTTCACGCACGACCGGTTTTGAGCCCACGATGATCGAAGCGATGGCGCAAAAGAAAGTGATCATCGGCTCGGAGCTTTCCCCGATGGCGAATATCGTCGAAGATGGCCAGGACGGCTTCCTGCTTCGTCCCGCCGATACGGACTCGCTCGCGCAGCTTTTGGTGGAACTTTTCTCAGGAACCATGCCTTCTTTCGAAATCGGGCAAAAGGCGCGCGACAAGGTCACCAATCTCTTCGATCCACGTAAAATGGTAGAGGCCCTGCACGGCGCCTACCGTCAGGTGCTCAGCCACCGCAACTAAGGCGGCGTGACGCGCCCTCCATTAATTCTTGCAACGCGTCAATCGCGTAAGCACTGGATTTGATTGAAGGCTTGAGTCATCCTTGGAACTGAATTTCACCTCTTGAGGGAGCCATGACCAAAGCCGATCTCATCAACTTGATTGCGGAAAAAGCGGGTATCACTCGTGTCAAAGCCGAGACCGTGGTCAACACCATCTTCGACTCGATGATCGAAGCGCTGATGCGCGACGACCGCATCGAGATCCGCGGCTTCGGCTCGTTCGTGAACCGTCAGTACGGCTCGTACAAAGGCCGCAATCCCCGCACCGGCGAAGTCATCAACGTCGACGAGAAAAAACTCCCGTTCTTCAAAGTCGGCAAAGAACTCAAAGAAGAAATCAACGGCAAGGACTAAGTCCGCGCCACTTCCGAATCGGAAACGAAAAAAGCCGCGAAGTTCGCGGCTTTTTTTATTTCGTTTACCCCGAGAAACCAAGAGGGCCTTTTCGGCCCTCGACCAAACTAAGGTTGCGCGGGCTTGAAATAGACTTGTACGGTTGTGCCGTCGGGCTGCTCGGTCCACTGGATGCGACGTCCGAGGACGATCGCGTTGTCGGTCGCATCGTAGCTCCAGCCGGTGTCGGGATGGGGCTCGATCAGCTGCGCTCCGTAAGTGACCTCGACCGTATCGATGATCGGGCGACGATCCAGCAGGACGCGGCGACCGATGCGCTCCACCAAGTCCGAACCGATGCGGGCGAGCTTCGTTCCGTAATCGGGATCGCACAGACCGTAGAATTGTCCCTTGGTCAGACTGAAGAAGTCCTCGATCCGGCGCGGAGGCGCGTTGTATTCGTCACGCGAGCAGCCGGTCGAATCGTTCGTCGGGATGATGACCCCGTAGCTCAGGATCTTCGACGAATCGCCCTTTTTCATGTTCAACAGGAACTGGTGGATCTGATTCGCGTCGAACTTGTCGCTTTGATCCTCGGCGTCCGTGATGATCACGATCGCGAGGTAAGCCGAAGGCCGGTAGAAGCCGACATTCCGTCCCGACAGGTTCGGTTCGGTCAAAGCCAGATTGAGCGGATCGAAGACGCGCTCCCAGCCCGAACCCGAAGTTCCGACCATGATGTTCTGTTTCAGGATGTCCATGCCGTTCACGGTCGAACGATCGATGAACTTCGTCCGTCCCGACAAAACGCCGCCACCGTTGTTCAAGTGCGCGCTGTAGTTGTCCGAGGTCGTGATCACGCCGATGTGGTAGTCGACGAACTTGTTCGTCGCGATCCCGTTCGTGAACAGATCGACGTTGTCCTGCATGTTCTTCTGGTGCGTGTACATCGAACCCGAATCGTCGATGACGAAAAGGATGTCGACGGACGGATTGAAGGTCTGCAGCTCGGTGCCTTCGGACTTCCGCGTTTCACGCGGAGGTTCGCCGACCAACTTCGGGCTGGGGTTTTCGCAGGCCGCGAGTCCCAGAAGGACGGGCGCGGCGAGCAGAGCTTTCGCGAAAGATTTGAACATCATCCGGGCTCCTTATTGTTTGGTGCTGCGACCTTCGCAGCCACCTTTGACGTTCACGTTGTAGTGGGCGAGTTCGTCGAACCAGAGCTCTTTTTCGACCGGGAATTTCAACTGGAACTTCTCGGGCGTGTCTTTCGCGCCGGTCAGTGCCGTCTTCTTCTCGGGACGGGCCGCCGAAACCCGGTCCGCCAGCATCGACTGCTGCAGGACTTCGGCTTCCACGACGTGGAGCTTCGACAGGATCTCTTGGGTCTCTTTCACTTCCACGGCCGCCAGGGCCTGGACGCGCTTGAAGACCTGAACTTCCGCCGAACGGCGACGGGCTTCGATGTCGTTCTTCATTTCTTCCAGCGGGGCCGCGAAGCCCACGCGATCGGTCGCGCTGCTCAAAGAGCGAGCGTAGAGCTCTCCGGCTCTGCGTGCTTCGTTCTGAAGTGAACGCTCGAAAACGATCAAAGAACCCAACATCGAGTCGCGAGGCGCCCAGCGCGGGATCGACTTCATGGTCGCGCCCATCTCGACGAACTTGATTTTGCCGGCCGCGCGTTTCGCGACGAGGTCGCGCACCGCGGGCGTATCCGCGTTGTCCGCCAGCTTCACGAGTTCGCCCGTGCGCTCACGGAAATCTTTACGGAACTGCAAAAGCGACGCGTGCACGCCGGTGTAGTCGCAGACTTTCAGCTGCGCGAGCGTGCGCAAGAACGAAGCCTCGGGACCAACCATCACCGCGAAGTACGGCTGGGTCAGCGTGCGGGTCACCGCGAGCGTGTCTTGGGGTTGTCCTTTACGGATGAATGCCCAACCCGCCTCTTCCTGAGCTTCGAAGAAGTAGTCCGAAGATTTCGGGATCTTCTGGTAATACTTGATCGCCGCGTCCAGGTAGCCGTTCTGGTAGAGCATCCGCGCCGCGGTCATCTCCATCAAGTCGACGCCGACGGGATTCATCGGTTGCTTGATCAGATGCGCGAGCGCTTGCGCCGCTTGACCGCGGTCCTGTCCCACCAAAGCGAGCACCAGCTGCCATTGCAGCATCGCGCGCTCTTTGGTTCCGGGCTTCGATTTCACCATCAAGTCTTTGACCAGATCCATTTGGTCGAAGCCGTTGATCTGACGGCTGCGAACTTGAATCTCGGCGCCGACGCCGAAGATTTCGGTCCACTGGGGATTCCATTTTTCGATCCACACTTGAGTCCAAGCGGGGTGGGTTTCACCCGCCACTTGGCGCCACAGCTGGATCAGATCTTTGTCCACGCCTTTCGCGTCCTGGATCATCAACAGATTTTCCAGACCCGAAACGGGCATTTGGTTTTGGAACAAAAGGTAAGCTTTCAGCGCCTGACCGTTCGGCGTGCGGATGAACGAGGTCTTCTCGAAAGCCGGAGCCCACTGGAAGAGCGCCTTTTCCCAGTCATTCTTTTCGATGAACTGGAAGAAGATGTTCTGTTCCGCCGTCATGTTCGGCGTGAGTTTACGGAGCGGAGTTTTCGCCAGGGCCTGGACCACGCCCGCGCCCGAATTCGACTGACCGTCGAGAATCCGCAGCAGGTCGTCGTCTCCGGCGCTGTCTTGCGCGAAGGCCACCGGCGACACCAGCAGGGCCGTCGCCGCCAGAAGTCCCAGTTTCTTATTCAATGCCATCATAGCAGGTATCCCATCTGGAGGCTCGCGACGGTCAGGTCGATTTTCGACGTTCCGTTCGAGCGCTCGCTGTCATAGGTCTGGTAACGCATTTCGAAACGTGTGGTCAGATGCTGCGAAATCCAGAAACCGACGCCACCACCCGCGGTCAGGGTCTGCTTCGATCCCGACTTCAAGTTGATGGTTCCGCCGCCCGCGAGTGCGTAGACGTCGAAGTGCGCGATCCCTTTGTTGAAGATATTGAGCTTCCCGTAGATCGGATAGAACGCGACGGTCGCCAGCACTTGATCTTTCGGGTAGTCGAGCTCGGGCACGATGTTTTTGCCCAACAGACCGCTGTCGTTGATCAAGTTGTTACCTTCGGGGCTCAGATCCGAGCGCATGGTGTTGTACTTCACGCCCACCGACCAGTGCGGATTGATGTGGAAGTTCCCGTTCACGCCGAAGTTGCGCGTGTTCAGGTAGGAATCGCCACCCAGAACGCTCGCGAACTCGGGCGCGACTTCGAAACGACGGTGACGGTTGACCACGCGGTCTTGAACGACGGTGATCTGCGTGTCGGGCTCGAGCGCCTTCGCCTTTTCCATCAGGACGTCGTTACCGCCCAGTTTGTCGAAATCTTCCATGATGTCCGCGCGCGCGGCCGTCGCCGACAGAACGAGTCCAAAGATCAAAAGAGATTTCATCATTGTGCCACCACCTTAAATTTCAGAGCGAAGTCACGATTGACCGAGTAACGGTCCAAAGACACGGGGCTCGAGTTCGTCGCGCGGATGCGGACGGTGGACTCGGTTCCGATGGGCGTCGCGGGCATTTCGATCGGCGCCGCCGCCAGCTTCCAGGAAGCCCGGCAAACGTTCATCCAACGACGACCGGATTGCTGGACGCAGTTCAAAGTGAAGCCGTTCGGCAGTTCCGAAGGATTCAGAATCTCGACGGTCACGATGCCCTCTTGGCGGGGGTCCATCACGATCACGTCTTGATTCATATCGACGCCGACTTTCGCTTCGAACGAGTCCGAAGACAGGATCGGGTGCTGCACGTCGGTGTTGATCGCCACGCGGTATTCTTTGGTGGGCGACATTTTTCCGAAGCGGGTCACCGCGGTCACGCGGAAGTAGAAATCGCCGCTGTTCTTGGTCACGTCGACGTCCTGCAGGTTCACGTTGATCGTGAACTTCCACATGGTCGGATCCGAGAAGTCGCGATCGGGGTTATCCTCGCTCGCCACGCGGATGTAGGGAGTCAGGTCGCCCACGCGGGGCTCGTTGGTCGGTGATTGGATGAAGATGCGGGGTTTCTGACCGGCTTGGTTCACGCCGTCTTCGTCTTTCACCCAGATCGTCAAACGCAGAGTCTCGCCTTCACGCGCGGCACTTGCCGGGAAGCCGGTTTCTTTCACGATGGTCGGCTGGCGCTCCAGGCGCGAGATCGTCATTGGGAAATCTTCGGTGCGGGTCGCGGTGATGTTCGTTTGCGTCTGACGGCCGTTCAAACGGACACGCAGGAAGGTCGTGCGCGTCGATTCGCTACCGCTGACGTAACCGCGGGGCGGAACCCAGCTGAAGATGCCGGTCGCGGGATCGAAGGTCGCGCCATCGAAGTCCGCCAAGTTATCCACCATCAGATCGGTTTCGTAGTTATCAAGCAGGATACGTCCCGTGATCGACACTTGGCCTTCGACGTTTTCCGTGAAGAAAAAGTGCGACGCGTTCGAAGAGATGATCATGTTCTCTTTCGAGGCGACGGGCGGCGCCGGCTTTTGGAAACCGGGAGTCGCGTTCTTGATGTAGTCAGGCTGACCCGCGAGCGGATCTTGATTCCCGCAACCCGAAAACGCCAGGGCGCCGAGAGCGATCAAAGTCAGTTGGGTATATTGCTTCATCATATTTCCCCTCTCCTCAACCTTGTCCGGCGCGACGGAGCACGAACGGATAAGAGACCTTCACATCCACTCCGTTTTGCGGGAGCGGGAACTTCCAACTTTTCAGACGGAGGACGATGCAGTCCTCAACGATTTTCGAACCGAGCGACGTATTCGCGACGCTTGCGGTTTTAACCATGCCGTTGCCGCCGATGGTGAAATCGACCGCCACGCGGCCCGCCAGCGACGGCGTACCTTGCAGACCTTGCTCGTAACAGAAACGAACCTGACCGAGATTGCGATTGATCACGGCCGCGATCGCGTCACGATCCAAGCCGCCGTCGATTGTCGCTTCCGAGACCAGCGCCATCGAAGTTCCGCCCGTCGCGCCGAGGAGCGACGTCGTGCCGTAACCGGCCTGACCGCCGCCTTTACCCTTGGTGCCGTAGCCGCCCGCGCCTTTGATGTTGCCGCCGGCGCCCAAAGGAGCCGCGACCAAACCTTTGGCGTAGATGTTCGTCTGCACGCCGCCGGAACCTTCGGTGCCGCCCAGACCGGGACCCGCGGTCGTTTGCGCCGCGCCCAGATTCAATCCGCCCTGCTGGCGGCTGTTTTTCATGGAACCCAGAACGCCCAATGCGCCCATCCGTTTCACCGCACCGGTTTTCACGGGCTTCGCGGTTTCGCGCACTTGCGCATCGGGATTCGCGACCGTCGCGTCCATCTTCGGCTGCACCGGCTTGGGTTGCAGTCTTTGGATGATCTGGACGACCTCTTGTTTCAACTCTTCTTGGATCTCGGGCGTCTGGATCGTGAGGTTGCTCATGAACACCATCGAGGTGAAGAAGAACAGCGCCATGATGAAGAGGGCTCCCCACCACAGACGGTCGCTTTCTTCTTCCATCTCGGGATCGACCGCAACTTTCGCATCGACCGCGGCCGACTTGATCCGGCCGATGCCGGGAACGTCGAACTCGAAGTCCTCGGTGAACTGGATTTTGCCCAGCTCGCTGAACTTCACCCGTTTGTTTACCAGATCTTCCAGATTCGGTACGAGCTCCAGACGACGGGTGTCTTTACGTTGAATGACATGCGCTTCGTTCCCGCGAAGGACGAAGGTGCGGATCACTTCCCCGTTGTCTCTTTCCAGAACCAGTTTCTTAGCTGTTTCCATGTCTATCCCTGACCCCTCTTAAAAATTACTGGCGCGAAACGGATTGCTTGATGCGATCTTGGAAGTCCTTGCGAACGCCCAACAAAGAATCCAGAACTTTGTCCTCTTCCACCGTGGTCACCGCTTCATCCGAGAAGTGGTATTTACCTTGGACGAGAACATCTTCGAAGCTGACTTCGGTTGTTTTCTTCGCGCCCTTGGGCGCGGCTTGTCCTTCGCCTTTCGCCGCGGGAGCGGCCGGCGCGGGTGCGGCCGACGCCTGGTTCATCCACAGGAACGTGAGCACGCTGACGAAAGAAATCAGGAAGCCCAGTACGGGTCCCAGAGGGCTGCGCTTTTGACGTTTTGACTTTGCCATGATTCGCGACTCCTTAGTTCTTGCTCGAAGTTTCGGACTTGCCATCACCCAAACCGCTGCTGAGCGACTCGATACGGCCCTTCAGGTAGCTGACCATCGCGGGACGTCCCCACTTTTGTTCCAGCTCCAGCAGGTTGTTCAACGATTGACGGTTCATCGGATCCGCGCGGACGGCCGCTTTCGCGCCTTCCAAGACTTGCACCGAGGGTTTCTCGGCGACGATCGCGGTGGGCTTGTTCGCAACGGCCGCGAGTTGCGCTTTTTTGTCTTCGGGCGCGAGGCCCGACAGCAGCTCGATTTCGGATTTGATCAAGGGGCGAACTTCCGCCGCCGCCAGATCCAACGACTTCTCGAGCTGCGGAATCGCGTCCGCTTGGCCCCAGAATTCCGCGAGCTTCGCCTTCAGATCGTTCGCCTTGGTTTGGTGAGGTGCCGACTGCTGCGAAAGCGCCTGCATGTACTCGTTTTCTTCCTCGGGCGACAGGCCCTGGGGAAGCGGCAGTCCCATGATCTCTTGGTAGAAGCGCTCGTTCTCGTTCGCGAGCAACGTGAAGACCGCGACTTGCGAAGTCCAATCGCCGGCCGCGATGACTTGGTTCGCCAGCTTGTCGCCTTCGTTGAGCGTAGCGACGCGAGCTTTCAGGCCCGCCGCCATCTTTTTCATATTCGAAGCATCGATGCTTTGCGCGGCGATATTCTTTTTCAGAACCTCGTAGCGAGCCAAGAAATCTTGGCGCTGCAAAAGCGCACCCGATTTCGACTTCACCACCGCCGGGGTCGCGAGCGCCTTCTTCAAGATGCCGGCGTCACGCGTTTGTCCGAAGAGCTCCAGGTAGAGCTGTCCCAGAACCTCGGGGTTTTCCGCCAAGACCGCGCGCTGAACTTCGATCTCTTTCAAAGGAGTGCCCGACGACTTCACCAGCTGCGAAGCGATCGCCACGCGGCTCGCGGAATCCTTCGAGACTTTCAAATATTGAGTATAGAACGAACGCGCGTCTTTCGACGCCAGATCCGCGTACATCGCCAGCTTCAACAGTCGCTGGTCCGGGGGCAGATCGTTCGCTTTCATCTTCTGGGTCGCGGTCAAAGCACCGTCGAAATCCAGCACCAGTTCCGACAACCAAGCCTTACGCGACAGCGCGTACTGTTGGTCTTCGGCGTTCAAGTTCGGTTGCGCCAGAAGTTCATCCGAGATCAGACGCGCTTGGGGGTAGTGCCCGAGCTTCTCCGCCAGCACCAGCTTGTTCTTCAAGAGCAGAACGCGATCTTCCGCAGGAGCGTTGGCGAAGTTCTCTTTTTCCAACAAGGCCCAAGCGGCGGCCAGGTCTTTTTGCTCGGACAGCTTCGCCGATTGATTCAACAGTGCTTTGCGGGCGACCTGGCGTTTTTCGCCAGCGTGGGAAGGCATCGCCGACGCGAACTCTTCCGCCCAGCCGCGAATGCGGACGTCGTCTTTCAGGATCGCGAGGGCATCCAGCGACAAGTTCGCCGCTTGGTCGCGCAGCTTTTGGTCTTTCACGTTGTGATCGAGGGCGAACTCACGCAGCTGCGTGGCGCCGGTCTCGAGATCGCCGTTGTCGTAGTTCCACTTCGCCAGTTGGTAACGGACTTCGGTCAGGCGCTCTTTCTTCTTCGAGTGCTGAATATAGGTCTCGTACGCGGTCTTCAAGCGCAGCGCGTTTGCGGACGGCTGAGTCTCAGTGGGCGCCGCTTTTTCGGCCGTTGCCGCCGGTTTGGGGTCCGCCGCAACCGCCAGCTCGGCGGTCTCGATGGCCGCGATCAAAGCGGGTTCACTTTCCTCGACGCCCGAACGGCCCACGGCCATGTAGGTATTCAGCGCCAGGTTGTAGTCTTTGCGTTCACGCGCGACCTGCGCCAGGTACATGCGCATCGCCGTGTCTTCGGGGAAGGTCTGCGTGAAGGCTTGGTACGCCTTCACGAGCTGCTCCGAGGGATTTTTCTTTTCGACGCGGTTCCAGTCGACGAGCGTATTCTTCACGCGCGTGCGCAGCTCTTTACAGCCTTCGTCCACGCAGCCACCGAGGGTTTGCCACAGTTGCAGCGCGTTTTCGTAGGAGGTCAGCGCCTGATCGCCACCGCCACCCGCGATTTGCAGACCCGCGATGTGGATCAAGCTTTCCAAACGCTCACGGGGTTCGCTTTGCTTCGAATGAACGAATTGCCACAGTTGCAGCGCTTCGTTCGTCTGCCCCAAGCGCTCGGCTTCGCCCGCCAGGTACATCAGGTTCGCGACCTTGGTGGACGCGGGACTGACTTCGAACAATGTATTCAGATCGTCTTTTTGCACGCGGCGTTTCGCCATGAAAGTGGCGAGATCCCGCGAGACTTCCTCTTGGAATTGCTGATCCGCGCCCGCACCGGCGGTCGCCGAGCGACGCGACAGTTCGGGAGTGCGCAGGATCTTCACCAAAGCCTGGATCCCCGGCTCGATGCGGCCGGTGTTGAAATCCACCCAGGCCATCCGGTACGCGGCAAAGCCACGGCTCGGGGATTTTTCGTTATTGATCACCTCGCCGTAGTTTTTCGCGGCGGCGGGAAAGTTGCGTTGTTTAAAGAAAACTTCCGCCATCGACAGATGGGCGTCGGCTTTCTGCTCGGGCGTCGAAGGCAGCGCCAAGACCTGTTCGTAAGCTTTCAACGCGCCCGAAGAATCACTGCTCATCTCGTGCAAGTGACCCATCTGGATCCAGATGCGCGCCTGGGTTTCCTCAGGAGTGCCTTTGACCGCTTCGCGGTAGTATTTCAAAGCGAGGGCGCGGTCTTTTTCACCCGCGGCGAGATCTTCAACCGACAACTTGCGGGCGCGCTCGGCATGCAGATCCGCAAGGCGCAAAGTCACGCCGTTCTTCGCCTGATCCGTCGGCGCGAGCCGCAGGTAGACCATCGTGAACTTGTCGATAAGGGCGTTCTCTGATTGCGCGTACACCTGGGCCGAGCCCAAGAGAGCCGCCGTCAGAAGCATTCCATTGCGGAGCTGGCCCAGTTTCGGCCGAAATGTAAAATCCATTTTTCCCCCTCGAGAACAAAACTGAAACCCGGAACTCCGCCCGGGTTTCAAATCGTGATTACTGCTTCATTGCCGCAGCAAACTTCATGTCGGCGAATCCGGCCTGGCTGGCCGCGACGACGACCTGATTCAAGACTTCATATTTCACGCGGCGGTCGGCCTGAACGGTCAACGTGCCGGCGTATTCTTCGCCCGGATGCATTTCTTGCCAGCTCTTACGAAGCTCCAACAGACCGGCGGTCAAATCGCGACCTTCGATCAGCTTGTCTTCGAGATAGAGTTTTCCATCGTCGACTTTCACGACGGGGAAACGCTCGATGAGCGTGGTGTTCGCCGCTTTCGGCAGCTCGGTGCCCTTCGGGATGAAAAGGATTTCGCCGGTCGACGAAAAACTCATCAAAAGGAAGATCACGAGAATCGAAAATGCGTCGATCAGTGCGGTCAGCAGCAAGTCCCCCAAAGGGGCTTTCTTGGCGCGATGACCTTCCGGGTTCAGAAGCGACTGGGAACCGATCACGGAAGTGATCGCTTTTCCCTTCAATGTGCTCTGAGCTAACATTTAAATTCCCCCAAATAAAATTAGAGCGGAGAAACACCCAAGCTAACGACGCCGACGCCACGGAACTTGTCCATCAGGTCGATGATTTCTTCGTACACGGTTCCAGACACAGGCTGGATCAGTGCGGTCGTCAGTTGCGGGTCTGTGGTCCGCGCATCTTTCATCATGGCTTCGAACTTCGTCCAATCGGGACGACCTTCGACTCCGTCGAGTTTCACTTTGCCGTATTTTTTAGAGGCGCCCGAGTCGCGAATCTCAAGATTCAAGACCCCTTTGTCCGCCAGGCTGACCCAGATTGTGGGTTTCTTTTCAGCCTCGGCGACCGGCTGTCCACCGACCGCTTGCTTTGCGTCGACCGTGCCGACCTGAGTCCACACGGCCGTCATCAGAAGGAAGCAGATACAAGTCGACAACAAGTCGATGAAGGGGATCAGGTTCAACTCGAAATCGAGGTGCCTTTTCCGCCGTCCGCCACTCATAAATTGATCTCGCGACCTTCGTTGTTCTTACCGTTGGCGTTCATTTTCACCGAGTTACGGAGCGAAACGGGATCGAACGCGAAGCTCAGCCAGTTGAAAACTTTCAGCGCGTTTTGGTTCAGATCTTCAGCAAGGACCGTCGCGCGGTTCGACAAGATCGCGTAAGCGATCAGTGCGGGAATCGCGGTGATCAGACCGTAAGCTGTGGCGTTCATCGCTTCCGCGATACCGGCTGCGAGCAGCGCCGCTTTTTCAGCAGGGTTCGCGAACGAGACCGCCGCGAAGGACTTGATCATACCGGTGATGGTTCCGAGCAGACCGACGAGAGTGGCAACGTTACCCAGCATCGCGAGGAAGCCGATACGACGTTCCATACTCGCGTTGTGGTGAAGAAGGACCTCATCCATTTTGCCTTGGATCTCATCTTTGCCACCGAAGTTCGCCGCCGCTTGCGCACCCGCAACCGCCACCTGCGCGATCGGGTACTTTTCGCTCTCGGCGCGTGCTTTATTCAATACGACTTCGATTTCACCACGGCGGATCGGATCTTCAACCTGACGGATGAAATCCAGCTGATTGGCTTTGCGTTTAAAGAACAGCGCGTACACACGCTCGGCCATGATTGCCAGCGAAACGATCTGCACCAGCATGATCGCGTACATCCAGAAACCACCTTCATTGAAGGCATGCGCAATTTTTGCGAAAAACTCCATGGAACCCCCTCCTTGAGCCTTTATTCTAATTTTTAAATCACTGCTAAGACGTGGACAAAATGTAGAGCACCCGTTGACAACTGCTTGAAAACTGGTGCTACGCGAAAATCCAACTCGGCGACGTGCCTCATGTCCAATAGATTTTAGAAATTCCTTCAATCATTTTCAGGGAGTTAACTCGAATGCTGCTTAATTTTCGGGCGTATTCGGGCAAAATTCCCGCAAAAGAAACCTCATTCCGTAACTTTGCATTATTTAAGGTGAAGACAGTTTTCTGTTATTTCCCGTGAAAATGACGTGCGTGCTTCCTTCACGCGAGCTCCTGACAGGAGCTTCGCTTGACCCACCGCGCTTTCCGCAGGAGATCCGCGACAGTTCGTGCGCCAAATCGGCCAAGGAGAATTCATGAAAGCGTTGATTCTGACTCTTGTGACTTTGTCGTCGTCCCTCGTCTTCGCACAAATTCCGGCGGACGTGGAAAAGGTCGGCTTCATCGCTGGCGAAGTCGTGTCGGTCAGCCCCCTCTGCCCTCCGGGTGCCCGCTGCATCACCGATGGCACTTCACTGAAGATCCGCTTCACCATGGGCTGTTTGGATCAGTTCGGCGAATACGATTACCGCCGCACCGAAGACGGCATCGTCGTCGGCATGATCGGCATGACCAGCGCCAAATCAAAAGTGGTTCGTTGCGTGCGTGCGAACACGAAAGACGTGACCCTCACTTTGGTCAACGCCTTCCCGCCCTTCGAAGTTCAGTTCATGGGTCAGAACAATAGCGTACAAGTTTCCGGCTTCAATCGCGAATAATCTGGTACGGCGACAAGTCGCCGATGTCCTTCACGCCCCGGGCGGCCATGAAAAGCCGCTCGGCGCCCAGCGCGATGCCCGCCGACGGCGGCATTCCCGACTCCAAGGCTTCTAGAAATCCTTCGTCCAATTTCAGCTCCTGACGCCCGAGCGCGACTCGTTTGCGCAAGTCCTCTTCGCTGCGGCGACGCTGCTCGACCGGATCATTCAACTCAAAATAGGCATTCGCGATCTCGTAACCGCGCCAATACAGCTCGAAGCGATCGGCCCAGCCGCGCTCGTTCACACGCGCCAGCGCCGCCTGCGACGGCGGGTAGTCCACGACGAAGAGCGGCTGCGCGCTGGGCAAAAAGGGCTCGATGCGATCCACGAAGATCAGATAGAAAAGATCGTCCCACAACTCATAGTGGTCGGCCTGAAGGCCCAGCCGACGACACCAGGTTTTCAATTCGTCAGCCGAAGTTTGCGGCGTCAAATCGATTTCGAGTTGCGAGAAGAGCTCACGAATCGAAATCTCGGTGAACTGCAGATCGTTCAAACCGGTCACATGGCGCACCAGATCTCGGCAGTCGCTCTTGAGGTCATCAAGGTTCGCGAACGCGCGATACCACTCGAGCATCCAAAACTCGGGCCGGTGCTTTTCGGTGATTTCGCCGTTCCGGAAACAGGGGCGCAATTCAAAGATACGTTCGCCCCCCAAAGCGAGGGCCTTTTTCAAATGTAATTCCGGACTCGTCGGCAAATAGAAGTCCCGACGGCGCGCGGTCCCCGGCGCGAACTCCGTTTTAAAGACATCGAGGAAAACTTCGGTCCCCGGGCAATCGACCAGCGTGGGGGTCGCGATCTCTTCGAATCCACGTCCGCGAAAAAAGGCGCGCAGATCGGCGCGGTAATCACTGAACGCGCGCGTCGTCGCGGTCAACGCGTTCGCGAAGGTCGGCTCGCACAGTCGTGGCGCAAGAAGAGAGACGGCGGCCTTTTCCTCGGCGGGTGGCCGATACGCCACCCAATCCCCCGAACGAAGCGCACCCCAGAACGCGGCCACGACCACCGGCGCGCGGAGCGCTTGAATCTCGACCTCGTCGGGAAGGGGGAATTTTTCTTCCCCGTCGTACCGCTTCAGCACGAACTCGCGGCCCTGCCGTTCGAAGCGACCGAAACGCCAAGCGCCGCCCCTCGGGGCCGCGGGATAAGCTTGCCAAATGTCCTTCAGAAATTGCTCGCGATTCATGTGCTGGTGTCTGCTAACATGGGGGCCCTTGGCTTGACAATCCTCACGCCCAGACCCAAAGATCCTCCATGTCGCAAATTCCCTTCTCTGTCGCCACCGACTTCGAAGCCGATCTTCCCGAACTTTCCGCCATTCGCAGTGAACTCGCCGCCAGCCGCGATCATGTGCAGCTGCGGTTTCACCGTGAATTGCAGCAGACGCGGGCCATGCGCAACGACCGCTTGGAGGCCCCAAAGCTCAACCGCCAACAGGGCGTGATGGCCGAGGTCTTTAAAGACGGCGTGCTCAGCTATGCGGGCACGGCGGACGTCTCGCTGAACGGCGTGCGCCGCGCGATCGCCGAGGCCCGGGCGACGGCCGAACGACTGGCGCCCCACGCGCTGGTGCGATTTTCGAAGGATGTGCGACCGGCAACGAAAGGGCATTACGAATCCCCCGGACTCGCCTCGCTGAAATCGATGACCATCCAGCAGATCGACGATGTCCTCGCGGGCGCGAACCAAGCGTTGAAGGGCGGGGCCGAAATCAGCCAGCGCCACGCGCAGATCGAGCTCGTCGAATCCGAATCGTGGACCCTCTCGAACGCCGGTGACGACCGTCGCCAGCAGTTTGCTTTGTGGGTCGTCGATGCGTCCGCCACCGCTGAACGCGCCGGGGAATTTCAAACCCGGTCACTGAACGGTGCGCACTCGCATTGCCATCAGGGCGGCGCGGACACGCTGAACGTGGCGTCGCTCACCACCGGCTGCGAACGCGCGGCCCAAGAGGCCGTGGAACTTCTGTCCGCCGAGAACTGCCCCGAAGGCGACTTCGACCTGATCCTGGCTCCGGATCAAATGCTTTTGCAAATTCACGAGTCCATCGGACATCCGCTGGAGCTCGACCGCATTCTGGGCGACGAACGCAACTACGCGGGCTGGAGTTTCGTGAAGCTCGCGGACTTCGGTCATCTGCAGTACGGCTCGCCGCTGTTGAACGTCAGCTTCGATCCGACCCTACGTCATGAGTACGCGAGCTACGGCTTCGACGACTGCGGTGCCCCCGCCACGCGCGAACTCTTGATCGAAAAGGGCGTCTTGAAGCGCGGACTGGGAAGTTTGGAAAGCCAGGAGCGTGCGGGCGTTCCCGGCGTCGCGAACTTCCGCTCTGCCTCGTGGAATCGCGCGCCCATCGACCGCATGGCGAACCTGAATGTCGAACCCGGCGCGACGTCGCTGCAAGACATGATCGGCATGATCGACGACGGCTTGATGATGTCAGCGAACCGCTCGTGGTCCATCGACGACTACCGCGACAAATTTCAGTTCGGCTGCGAAATCGGCTGGCGCATCAAGGGCGGAAAAATCGTGGGCTTGGTGAAAAATCCGAACTACCGCGGTCGCACTTTAAATTTCTGGCGCTCGCTGAAGGCCGTCGGCAACCGCGAAAACTTCGAGGTTTACGGCAGTCCCTTCTGCGGCAAAGGCGAACCCAGCCAGATCATCCGCGTGGGTCACGCCTCGCCGTCATGTTTGTTCGAAAAGATGTCGTGTTTCGGAAGGGGAACGTGATGCGCGAAATTCAAAAGCACTTCCGCGACTATGCCGATCGCTTGTTCGCGGGTCTCGGCGTCGACGAAAATCTGATCTTGCAACTGAAGGGCGAGGACAGCCTGTTTTTGCGCTGGAACCGCGCGAAGGTGCGCCAAAGCACGCAGGTCCGCCAATTCGAAGTGAACTGGACTTATCAATGGGACGGACGCCAGCTCGAACTTTCCGAGCAGCTGACTCTCGATCTGGAGCAAGATGCGAAACGGGGTCTGGCGCAGCTCGCGCGCTTGAAAATGCAAGCCGCAGGCCTTGAGAAATCCCATCAGCTCGCCCCGCTTTCGCCGGCGGAAACCTCGGTGCGCGTCGGTGAACTGCCCGCGCGCGATCCCGCAAAAATCGCGCGACAAATTGAACAGGCGTCCCAAGATCTGGACCTGATCGGCTTTTGGTGTTCGGGGCCCATGGTTCGCGGGGTCGCGCATTCGAAGGGACTTTTTCTATTCGAGGCGCGCGACGCCTTCTTTTTCGACTACTCGATCTTCACCGTCAGCGACGCGGGCGAAAACAAAGCCGTGAAGGGCTTCTTCAGCGAAGCCCAGTGGGACGAGGACGGCTGGGCCACCCGTTGGGGTCAGCAGATCCTTCGGCAAAAGGAAGACCTCGCGCTACTGCGTCGCCCGAGCCGCAAGCTCGCGTCCGGAAAGTACCGCGTCTACCTCGCGCCGAGCGCGATGTCCTCGATGATGGAAACCATGAAAAGCGAGAGCTTCAGCTTCCTGGCCTACAAACACGGCCGCTCGCTGCTCAAAGACTTCGTGGATGGGATGCGCCGGTTCTCGCCCCGCTTCAGCGTGACCGAAGACTTCGAACTCGGCTTCGCGCCGCGCTTCAACCGCTTGGGTGAAATCGCGCCCGCGCAGATCCCGCTCATCAGCGAAGGTCATTACCGGAACTCGCTCGTGTCGGGAAAGACCGCGCGCGAATATGGCGTCGCCTCAAACGGCGGCGAAGACTCGGGTTGGGAAACCGAAGCGCCGCGCAGTTACCAGATCGCCGCGGGCGAACTGCCCAGCGACCAAGCACTGGCCGAGCTCGGCACCGGCGTCTGGATCAACGAAACTCACTACACAAACTTTAGTGATCTTAAGACCGCCCGGATCACGGGCATGACTCGCTACGCCTGTTTTTGGGTCGAGAACGGCCGCATCGTCGAGCCGATCCAGGACATGCGCTTCGACGTCAGTCTTTTTGACCTCTTCGGTGAAGATCTGGTGGCGCTGACGAAAGAGCGCAAAGATTTTCTAGACGTGGGGACCTACCACTTGCGTGTGTGGGCCGGCAGTCGTTTGCCCGGGGTTTTGGCGCAGAACTTCAACTTCACTCTGTAGCGTGAAAGCCGCACGGCGTGCGGCTCGAGTCGAAGCTCCAACCAGTCCCGTCAATTGGCTTTTGAACTAGTCACGCGAGCGTGAGTCTGGTATTCGGGGCCCATCTGCCGGAGGTTATCCATGGCTTACCACTTGAATCTCAACAAACTGATCAAAGACCTGCGTGGACCCAAGGGTCTCGCCGCGCTGACCGAAGAGGTCGGCAAAATGAAAAACGAAGTCGAGCGCCTCGCGAACAGCGTGCAGCCGACCGCGCAAAAACGCCTGAAAGAAATTCAGGTGCGTTTGAACGGCCTGAAATCCAACTGGGACAAACGCCAAGCGACCTTCAACAAAGAGGTCGAAAAGACCCTGACCCAACTGAAAAAGGCCGCCAAAGACGCGGAGTCGCGTCTCGAAGCCGCCGTGGGCCGCAAACCGGCGAAGAAAAAGGCCAAAAAAACCACCAAGAAGGCCGCCACTTCGAAGAAGAAGGCCACTCGCTCGGTGAAGAAAGCCTAGTCCAACCGACTTCCTTATCCAGAATCTCTGGCTCAGGACGCCATGAAGCCCCCCAATTGAGGGGGCTTTTTTTTTGTGCTAAGGTCCCGGGCCAAATACACCGCCGTCCTCTCAGGAGAGTCCATGGACATTTTTTCCACTGAAACGGAATTCACGTCTCGTCATATCGGTCCCTCGGATTTCGAAGCTCAAGAAATGCTGAAGCAGCTGGGTTTCGGAACGCTCGACGAGATGAGCACGAAGGTCATCCCCAAAGCGATCCGCACCGAACACAAATACCCCGTGCTGGGCGCGGGCCTTTCGGAAGCGGAAACGCTGAAACTCTTGAAGGGCATGATGTCGAAGAACCAGGTGTACCGCACCTACATCGGCATGGGCTTCCACGACACGCTCACCCCTTCGCCGATTTTGCGTAACGTTTTGGAGTCCCCCGCTTGGTACACGGCCTATACGCCCTACCAACCCGAAATTTCGCAAGGCCGTCTGGAAGCGCTTTTGAACTTCCAAACCCTGATCATGGACATGACCGGCATGGAGATCGCGAACGCGTCGCTCTTGGATGAGGGCAGCGCTGCCGCCGAAGCCATGGCGATGACCCACGCTCTTTGCAAAAACAAAGCGGTCGACTTCATCGTGTCGCCCGGACTTCATCCCCACGTCATCGAAGTCTTGAAAACTCGCGCCGAACCCCTCGGTTTGAAAATGCACGTCGTTGAACCCGAAGATTTCAAAGGCACGCAACCCCTGTTCGCGACCTTCGTGTCTTATCCGACGACCGACGGCGTGATCCGCGATTACAAAAAACTGGCAGACTCGGTCCACGCGGGTGGCGGACTGCTGGTCGCGGATGTGGATCTGATGTCGCTTGCGCTGCTGACCCCTCCGGGTGAATGGGGCGCAGACATCGTCATCGGCAACTCGCAGCGTTTCGGCGTACCGCTCGGAAACGGCGGTCCCCACGCGGCCTTCATGGGAACGAAGGACGCTTACAAACGTCTTTTGCCCGGCCGTCTGGTCGGCGTCTCGGTGGACGCTCAAGGTAAACGCGCGCTGCGCCTGACTTTGCAGACCCGCGAACAACACATCCGTCGCGAAAAGGCGACGTCGAACATCTGCACCGCGCAGGTCCTGCTGGCGAATATGGCGAGCTTCTACGCCGTTTACCACGGTCCCGAAGGCGTGAAGCGCATCGCGACCCGCATCCACGGACTGACGCAAGTTCTGGCGGCGGGACTGACGAAGCTGGGCTTCACCGCGCCGAAGGGCGATTACTTCGACACTTTGAAAATCGAAACGGCGAAGGCCGATCAGATCTTCCAAGCGGCGGCGGCACTGAAAATCAACTTCCGCCGGATGGGCTCGGAAGGTGTCGGCGTTTCGCTGAACGAAGCGACGACCCTGGGCGACCTGGACGACATCTTCAAGGCTTTCAACGGAGGTCAAACCGCGGGCTTCACCGCGGCCGAGCTTTCGAATTCGGTGAAGGGCCTGGCCATCGGCGCGGGCTTCCAACGTCAGTCGAAGTATCTGACGCATCCGTCGTTCAACACCTACCACTCGGAAGCGGAACTCACTCGCTACATCTACGAACTGCAGGCGAAGGATCTTTCGCTGGTGCACTCGATGATTCCGCTGGGTTCTTGCACCATGAAGCTGAACGCGGTGACGGAGCTGATGCCCGTGTCGTGGCCCGAAGTCTCGAAGATCCACCCCTTCGCGCCCGTGGCGCAGATGCAGGGTTACCTCGAAATGATCCACGATCTGGAACGCAAACTCGTCGACATCACCGGCTTCAGCGCGGTGTCCTTGCAACCCAACTCGGGCGCGCAGGGCGAGTACGCGGGTCTGCTCGTGATCCGCGCGTACCATATCTCGCGCGGTGAAGAGCACCGGAACATCTGCTTGATCCCGTCCTCGGCACACGGAACCAATCCCGCCTCAGCGGTGATGGCCGGTATGGACGTCGTGGTCGTCGCCTGCGACGATCAGGGGAACGTCCGCGTCGACGATCTGAAAGCCAAAGCCGAGCAGCACAAAGAGAGACTCTCGTGCCTGATGATCACCTACCCTTCGACCCACGGCGTGTTCGAAGAGTCGATCATCGACATCTGCAAAATCGTGCACGCGAACGGCGGTCAGGTGTACATGGACGGCGCGAACTTGAACGCGCTGGTGGGACTGTGCCGTCCCGGCGACTTCGGTCCCGACGTAGCCCACATGAATTTGCACAAGACCTTCGCGATCCCCCACGGTGGTGGCGGACCCGGCGTGGGACCCATCGGCGTGGGCGCGCATCTGGCGCCCTTCCTGCCCCGGCAGACGATGATGCCCGAAAGCCTCAGCCGGCCGCACGGTCCCGCCACCGGCATCACCGCGACGACCTCGGCGCCTTGGGGTTCGGCTTCGATCCTGCCGATCTCTTGGAGCTACATCACCATGATGGGCGCGCCCGGTCTGAAGAAAGCGACTTTGACCGCGATCCTGTCCGCGAACTACATCGCCAAGCGCCTCGAGAAATCCTACCCGATCCTGTACAAGGGCCGCGAAGGTATGGTCGCGCATGAATGCATCCTGGATCTGCGTCCGCTGAAAAAAACCAGCGGCGTGGACGTGAACGACGTCGCGAAGCGTTTGATGGATTTCGGTTTCCACGCGCCCACGATGTCGTGGCCCGTGGCGGGCACCTTGATGGTGGAACCCACCGAGTCCGAGTCAAAGGCCGAACTGGATCGCTTCATCGAATCCATGCTGCAAATTCACGAAGAGGCGCTCTTGATCGAGAACAAAAAAATCGATCCCGAGAACAACCCCCTCAAAAACGCGCCCCATACGGCGCAAATGTTGATGAAAACCGAGTGGACGATGCCGTACACGCGCGAAGTGGCCGCTTATCCGCTGCCGTGGGTGCGTCGCTCAAAATACTGGCCGCCCGTGGGTCGGGTCGACAACGCGTTCGGTGATCGCAACATCGTCTGCTCGTGCCCCCCCATGGATGAGTACCAGTAATGACCGATCGGTCCCCGAAGATTCTTGCCATTCGTTTGGATAAGATCGGGGACCTCGTCTCGACTTTGCCCGCGGACGCCGCTTTTCCCGAAGGCGCGCGGGTCGTCTGGGTGATCGCGAAGGGTTTGGGATTTCTTCCCGAACACAGCGAACCCCGCCGCGAGTTCCACGAAATTTCGCTCGATACCGCGGGCCGCACGCGTTTGCGCGAGATCCTGCATGAGGAAAAGCCGGATATGACCGTGCTTTTCTACGGTCCATGGTGGGCCGCTTACGAAGCGTACCGCGCGGGCGTTCCCGCGCGGGTGGGTCGTCGCTCGCAGTGGTGGAGTTATCTGTTCTTGAATCGCGGGCTTCGTCAGTCGCGAAGCGCATCCGAAAAACACGAAGCCCAGTACAACTTCGAGCTCGCGGCCTTCGCGGGTCCGGGGATCGAGGGCGTCGCGCCTTCACTCAAATTGAAAGCGCCTTTGCTGCGTCAGATCTTCGAGAAGTTCGGGCTTCGCCGCGGCTCTTACGTCGTCGTTCATCCCGGAATGGCCGGCAGCGCGCTCAACTGGCCGACCAATCATTATGTTGAGCTGATTCGCGGACTGCTCGTGCGTGAGCCGAAGACGCAAGTTCTCGTAACCGGAACGAAGATGGACCGCGCCTGGACGGAACCCGTGCTGGCCGCCTTCAAAGGCGAAAGCCGGGTCGTCAACGCCGTCGACGCCGCGAATTTGCGCGAACTTTTGTTCCTGCTCGAAAACGCCCGCGCGGTGGTGGTGCCCTCGACCGGCGTCGCCCACTTGGCGGCCAGCCTCGGGACGCCGACGCGCGCGATTTATTCGCCCGTCCGCGCGCACGCTTCGAAACGTTGGGGGCCTCGCGGCGCGGATGTTCGCGTTTTCGAACCCGCGACGGTCGGCGAAGATCCCGCCCTGATGGCGACCATTCCCGTCGCCGAGGTCTTGGCCTCGATCCCGTCGGGAACGGACGCATGATGAACTCGGCCGAATTTTACGCGCGCATCGCGGACGTCCTCCGCGAGGACTTCGGCGTCGATCTGAATCGGGAAGCCGATCAGCGCGCGCTGGCCTCGGACATCCTGAAGATGTCGGACTTCTACGCGAACGAACCCGAGGGCATGACCCCGTGGTTCGAACCTTGGTGCCAAAGGGCGCAGCTCGCCTACTTTCTTCCCTTGAACGTCTTGCGCCTTCGCCGCGTGATCCGCGAAGGCCTGCGCGTGGGCTTTTTCAACGGCATCCGCTCGAGCGTCGATTTCGGTGCGGGGTTGGGCGCGCTGGATTTCGCCGGGCAATTGGAAAATCCACTGCAAAATCCGTCTTGGCGACGTCCCCACGAAATCGAAATCTCACCGGTCGCGCAGAAAATCCGCGCGCGCCTTGCGCCCGCCTACGAGACCTCCATCGAAGGCCCCGAACGCGAGATGGACCTGTTCATGTCGTCCTACGCGTTGACGGAGCTGATCGAGCTCGATGCCGCCGAGTTTTTGGAGCGCTCCCCAAATCTTCTGATCATCGAGCCCTCCACCCGCGATGACGGCCGCCGCCTCTCCGAATTTCGCGATCGGCTGATCGAGGCCGGCGCGCACGCTTGGGCGCCCTGCACCCACCAGGGGCGCTGCCCACTCATTTTGAACAGCGCGACCGACTGGTGCCATGACCGAGTTTTAATCGAAGGCCCCGAAGACGTGCCCTGGCGCGAAGCTTTGGAGCGCTACATGCCCATCAAAAACCGCACGCTCACGATGTCCTACCTCTATATCTCTCTGCGCAAACCGCCGGAACTCACGGGCTATGCCCGCCTGACCGGGGACGCCCTCGTGGAAAAGGGGAAAACCCGTCAGCTTTTCTGTCGGGGCGAAGCTCGTGAATTCCTGGCGTGGATGCACCGTCATGGGGAGCCGGAGCTCCATCCCCGCGGCGAACTCGTGCGCATCCCCCCGGGAGAACAAAAATCGAACGAGCTGCGAATCCAGGGGAACCTCCAAATTTTTCAAAAGGGGTGACGGGGATCGTCACTTCAACCTATTGAAACCACTGACGTTTTTCGTCATGCCTTTCCACGCTTTCGCTCAAATCTCAGTCACACCCTTTCCTTCTTTTAGGGTCACCTCACGGACCCCCTCGTAAATTCGTTCTCAACCTCCAAAACACTCGGCGCGGAACTTGGACATGTTCCCGATCGAACGGCGTCGTCGTTGGGACGGTGACCACAATTTTGAACGACATTTTTGGAGGACAGAATGAAAACGACTTTCTCGATGCTGGGCCGCCTGGGAGCCGCTCTCGCACTTGTGACCACGATGGTTGTCTCGGCCGCACACGCCAACGACAATAACGACTTCAGCCACTTGGACCCGAAGGGACTCGTTCCCAATCGCGCGCTCAGCCAAGCGGTCGCCTACTTGAAGAAGAACCGCAACGACTTTTCGAACCAACGTTATATGACGATCATCGACTTCACGAAGCCGGCGATGTCGAAACGTTTGTTCCTGATCGACTTGAACTCCGGTTCGGTCGAAGCACGGAATACGACTCATGGTTCGGGTTCGGATCCGAAACGTACCGGTTACGCGCGCATCTTCAGCAATAAGAATGGATCGAATGCGTCCTCGCTCGGTTTCTACCGCACCCTCGAAACTTACCATTCGACGAAATTCAAAGGGACCGCACTGCGCCTGCAGGGTCTGTCTTCGACGAATTCGAACGCGCACGCGCGGGCGATCGTCATGCACCCCGCTTGGTACGTGACGGAAGGTTCGAACGTCGGTCGCAGCCAAGGCTGCCCCGCGCTGGATCCCCGCTTCTCGGCGGCGGTCATCGGCAAAATCAAAAACGGTTCGCTGCTTTACATTTGGAATGGTCAATAAGGTTTGATGGTCAATAGTCTCCTGATTTTTTGGCAGGGCTTCCCCCTGACTTGAAAAGGCTATGGGTTCTTGGGGTTTTCGTTCGACCCCGTCGCGTGACCAGGCGGCGGGGTCTTTTTCGTTCAATGCACGTCACGGCTTCGCCGTCGACGCACCCTTACCGGAGTTTGGATTCTCAGTTTGATCCATTCATAAGTCCGGTTTTCCAGTCTTAGGTTACGCGTTTGTCGAGCGATGCGGGCCCTCTCCGAAACGCCCTTCGGAGGAACTCCCATGGCATTTCTACGCAAGGTCCTGCTCGCCGTTTTCGTCTTCGGCTTCGCTTTCTCGGTGGCCAACGCGAAAGACTATTCGCACCTCGATCCGGGCAAAGTCGTTCCCGCACGGGCGCTCAGCCAGGCCGTCGCTTACCTGAAAAAGTACGGCTCGGGTTTCAACAACGACGATTACATGGTCGTCATCGACTACCGCCAGCACTCCTCGAAAAAACGTTTCTACCTGGTCAACCTGCGCACCGGCGGCGTCGAACGTTACGTGACCGCCCACGGTTCGGGTTCGGATCGCAACAACGACGGCTACGCCGACAAGTTCTCGAACGCGAGCGGCTCGAACGCGACTTCGGTGGGATTTTTCCGCACGATGGGAACTTATTCGGGGAAGTGGGGCTACTCACTGCGCCTGCAGGGACTGTCGTCGACGAACTCGAACGCTTACTCACGCGCGATCGTGATTCATGGCGCGAGCTACGTTTCGCAAAATGGACACGCCGGTCGCAGCTGGGGTTGCCCGGCGCTGGATCTGAACGTCAGCGCCAGCGTGATCACCCGGATCAAGAACGGCGCGCTGATTTATGCTTGGTCGGGGCAGTAGCTCCGAACACATGACGGGGCAATAGCCCCGACTTGCCCCCCCTATTTGACTTTGGAGCGCAGGATCGCGTCCGCCGACCAGCGGCCGGGACCGGCCAGCAAGAAGAACACCGCCGCGGCGAGATACACTCCCGCGAGCTCCCAGCCCCCGACGAAACCGTCCCCCTTCTGCACGTGCACGTAAACCGCGACCGCCATGGTGATCGCCATCCCCAGCATCGAAAGCGGAATCAGCAGACCGATCACCAACGCCAAGCCTCCGCCGAACTCCGAAAGCGCCGCGAGCGCTTGGAAAATCTCGGGAACCGCGGCGTCCGGCCCCATCCAGCCGAAGGGGTTCATGATCTTCTTGTAGCCATGAGCCATCATCGCGACGCCGACGAACACCCGCAGCAGCAGAAAGGCGAGCGAGACTTTGCGGGACTCCCCGGCATTCGTGGCACTGAACAGAACTTTCAACATTGAGATCCTCCAAGTGAAAATGTCGACCCGCGAGAAGCCCCGCCAGGCCCTCTCACGATAACCGCAAGCCCCCGTCCCGCCAAGCAAACCCGGCGAGATTGACATTCAACACGCGCCCATGTTGAACAAGACATCCCCTGAATTCCGGAGGTCCCTATGACATCTGCTCAACCTCAACGCACTCCTTTGGCCCAAGCCCACGAGAAACTCGGCGGACGCATGGTCGATTTCGCCGGTTGGTGGATGCCCGTGCAGTACAAGGGCCTGAAAGAAGAGCACGCGAACGTCCGCCAGAACGTCGGCCTGTTCGACGTTTCGCATATGGGCGAAGTCCGCTTCAAAGGCCCCAATGCCCTCCCCACTTTGGAGTGGCTGACGACCAATCACGTGGCGAAGCTGCAAAAGGGCCAAGCCCAGTACTCGCTGCTGCCGAACTTCGAAGGCGGTTTGGTCGACGACATCATCATTTACTGCCTGGAGCCGAACGCCGACTACCTCGTCTGCGTGAACGCCGCGAACAAAGACAAAGACTTCCAGTGGATGACGAAAAACAACAAGGGCGCCGAAATCACCGACGAGTCCGCACAGTGGGGACAGATCGCGGTCCAAGGCCCGAAAGCGATGGAGCTTCTGAAGCGCGTTCTGGGCGCGGACGTGGACGCACTGAAATCCTTCGAGGTGAAACCCTACGAAAAGTGGGGCGGCCAGCTGCTTTTCGCGCGCACGGGCTACACCGGTGAACAGGGCGGCGAGATCTTCGTACCCGCGGCACTCACCGAAAAGCTCTGGTTCGAGCTTTTGGAAAAAGGCGCCGACCTGGGCGTGCAACCCATCGGTCTGGGCGCGCGCGATACTCTGCGCACCGAAATGAAGTACAGCCTGTACGGTCATGAAATCGACGATACGACCAATCCTTTCGAGGCGGGCCTCGGCTGGGTCGTGAAACCCGCGGCGAAAGACTTCATCGGCAAGGCGCCGATGGTCGCCGTGAAAGAAAAGGGTCTGAAACGCCAGCTCATCGGCTTTGAGCTGACCGACAAAGGGATTCCCCGCCAGGGCTACAAGATCTTGAGCCCCGATGGTCAAGAAATTGGCGTTGTGACCAGCGGAACCCTGTCCCCGAGCACCGACAAGGCCATCGGCATCGCTTATGTCGCGGCGCCTTACGCTCCCCTGGGAAGCCCCCTTCTGGTAGACATCAGGGGTCGTTCGGCCACGGCCAAGGTTTGCGAGACTCCGTTCTACAAGGCGTGAGTCGCGGACCTAGTTATTTGATTTGAATTCAAGGAGAGCCACATGGCATTTCACGTTCCCGAAGATTACTACTACACCAAAGATCACGAGTGGGCACAGGTCGACGAAAACATCGTCACCGTCGGCATCACCGAATTCGCACAAGACTCGCTGGGTGAAGTGGTCTACGTCGAGCTCCCCGAAGAGGGGCAAAAAGTAACGCAGAACGAACCCTTCGGCGTCATCGAAAGCGTGAAAGCCGTCAGTGACCTCTACGCTCCCGTCTCGGGCACCGTCATCGAAGTCAACTCGGCCCTGACCGACGATCCGTCGGTCTTGAACGACAACCCGATGAACGACGGCTGGCTCATCCGCATCGAAATGGACAGCGAAAAAGAACTAGCGAACCTGATGCGCGCGGGCGACTACAAAAAACTCATCGCCGAAGCCAACAAGTGATTTGAGGGCAACCCCTCCGAGGAATGTCCCGGGAGTTTCAGGCTTCTGGGGCGGTTCTCCGCATGCAATTCATTGCCCGAGTGGTGGAATTGGTAGACACGCTAGACTTAGGATCTAGTGCCGTAAGGTGTGCAGGTTCAAGTCCTGTCTCGGGTACCACAATAGAACCAGATGAGTTCGAATTTCAAAGATAAGATCCTGTGTTTTGACAGCGCCCCGTTCTGGGCGTAACTCCGTTCGTGAAGTCGAAAGACTTCAACGCCGATTTGAGTGCAGCTTGCGGGCGTAAAACAGCTAAAGCGTAGAATCCCGAGTCCCGTCTTCGCGGCTCCCTATTCCACCCTTCCGTGTTTTACCCCTGCGCTCCCGTCGGCCCCTGCGATGGAGTCGAAGTGTTTGAGTTAAAGAAGATCTCGAAATCGTTCCGCGGCCCCGACGGCAAAAGCCTGCCGGTCCTGCGCCAGCTCTCGCTCGAAGTGAAAACTGGCGAAATTCACGGACTGATCGGGCTTTCCGGCGCGGGAAAGTCGACCGCGCTGCGAATCTTCAACCTGCTCGAAAAACCCGAAGACGGAGACGTTGTGATCGAGGGCCGCGCGCTTGCGCCGCTCAAGCCCCGCGAACTGCGGGAGGTGCGGCAAAAAATCGGGATGATCTTCCAGCAGTTCAATTTGCTCTCGAACAAAAGTGTCGCGGAAAACGTGGCGCTCCCTTTGAAAATCGCGGGCTGGCCCAAAGAAGAAATCCGCGCGCGGGTGGAAGAATGCCTGAAGCTCGTCGGACTTCTTGAAAAAATCGAAAGCTATCCCCACCAGCTTTCCGGAGGACAAAAACAAAGGGTCGCCATCGCGCGCGGGATCGCGAATCACCCGCAGCTGCTGCTGGCGGACGAGCCGACCAGCGCGCTGGACCCGATCACCAAACGCGACGTCCTGGAATGCCTGCAACACATCAATCGCACGCTGGGCCTGACGATCATCATCACGACGCACGAAATGAACGTCATCCGCAAGATCTGCCACCGCGTTTCGATTCTGGACGCGGGCACGGTCGGCGAGGTGCTTGAGGTCCAAGATCACGCGATTCATCCGACCTCCCCCATCGGCAAAATGCTTTTGGAGATCGCATGAGTTTCGAATTCGGACCCGAACTTTACCAAGCGAGTCTCGAGACTTTGCAGATGCTTTCGATCGGCCTGAGCGCCGCCCTCGTCTTCGGCGGCGCCCTCGGCATCTTGCTTTATCTCTGGCGACCGGACGGACTGCGCCCAAATCGTTTTCTGGCGTTCACGGTGGGGGGACTCATCAATGTGATCCGTTCCTTCCCCTTCGTGATTCTGCTGATTTCCATAGGTCCGCTGACCCGCGCGATCACGGGGACCACCATCGGTCCCGTCGCGGCGTCGGTCCCGCTCGCGATCGCGGCGATCGCCTATTTCGCGCGGCTGGTGGAGCTCGCTTTGAACGAAGTCCCGCGCGGGATCATCGAAGCCGCGGTGGGGATGGGGGCTTCGACCCCTCGGATCGTCTTTAGCGTCCTCATCGTCGAGGCGAAGTCCGCCTTGATTTTGGGGTTCACCACCTTGGCCGTGAGTTTCGTTTCGTACTCGGCCGCTGCGGGAATCGTGGGCGGCGGCGGGATCGGCGACCTGGCCATCCGCTACGGATATTACCGTTTTCAAACCGACGTCATGGTCGTGACCGTCGCGGGTTTGATCTTGATCGTCCAACTGATTCAATTCACCGGGAACCGCGTGGCGGCCCGCTACAATCGTAAATAGGAGTCCTCATGAAAATCCTGCTCCAACTCGCGCTGGCCATCCTCATCGGTGCGCCCGCGCTCGCGGCGAAGACTTTGACCATCGGCACGACGGCGGGTGACTTCGCCAACCTCGCCAAGGACGGTCTGAAGCCGATCCTCGAGAAGAAGGGCTACCAAGTCCGCGTGATCGAGTTCACCGACTACGTGACGCCGAACATCGCCCTGGCCGAGGGCCGCATCGATGCCAACATCTTTCAACACAAACCCTATCTCGAAACCTTCGCGAAAGAAAAAGGGCTGGCGCTGAAGCCGCTCGCGCAGGTGCCGACGGCCCCGCTGGGTCTCTATGCGGGAAAACGTAAGGCCCTCGCGGACGTTTCGCCCGGCGCGACGATCGCCGTTCCGAACGATCCCACGAATCTGGCGCGCGCGCTGCGGATTCTGGCGGATCAGGGTTGGATCGAGCTCGCCCCCAACGCGAATCCGCTGCTCGTCGGCACGAAGGACATTGCGAAGAACCCGAAGAACCTGAAAGTCCTGCCGCTCGAGGCGGCACAAATCCCGCGCGCGACGCAGGACGTAGATTTCGCGGTCATCAACGGCAACTACGCGACGAACGCGGGCATCGCGCTCGACTCGGCATTGACGCGGGAGAAGTCCGACGACTTCATCAACTGGGCCGTCGTCGCCGAGAAGAACCTGCAAGCCGAGTTCGCCCAAGATCTGCGGACCGCCTTGAACTCGGATGAATTCAAAGCCTACGCGGATCGTCGATTCAAAGGCTACAAACGCCCTTCGGCATGGACCAAGTGATGAGCCGAGGCGCGGACTACGAAAAGAGCTGGGCCCCCGCGTATCAGGAGATCGCCACGAAACTCGAGCCCCGGTTGCGCGAGCTTCTGCAGGACGCCGACTTGAATTTGCACTCATTGAACGGTCGGATCAAAACCCGCGCCAGTTTGGAAAAGAAACTCGCGCGACCCGACCGGGACTACGCGAGCCTCGGCGAAGTGACGGATCTGCTCGCCTTCCGGATCGTGACCTACTCGGAAGACACGATCCCGCGGGTCGCGCATCTGATCGAGTCCGCTTTCGACGTCGACTACTCGAATTCGGTCAATCGTCTGCAAAGCGACGACTCACGGAAGTTCGGTTACCGGTCGTTGCATTACGTCTGCGCCATTCCGGCGGAGTGGCGCGCGCTTCTTCCCGCCCACATCGAAACGCCCCGCTTCGAATTGCAAATCCGCACGATCCTGCAGCACGCGTGGGCCGAGATCGAACACGACTTGGGTTACAAATCCGATGCGGAGTTACCCGGTGACTTGCGCCGCCGCTTCAGTCAGATCGCGAGCCTTCTCGAGATCGCCGACCGCGAGTTCGTCGCCATCCGGGATTCGCTCAAGGATTATGAAACGCGACTGCGGCAGACGGATTTTCAAAACCAAGTCGAGCTGGATCTGCTGTCCCTGAACTCCGTTTTGGAACGGGCCGAGATCCGCGAGATCGACCGCGAGGTCGCCGCATATCTGGATCTGCCGCTGGTGGAGGAAACGTTTTATCCCGAATACCTGCTGCGGGTCGTGCGGGCCGCGGACCTCGCGCGGGTGGAAGAGCTCTTGGCCGCTCTCGTGCAAGAGCGCGGCGGCCTCGCGCCGTTCTTGAAAGCGTATTTCGAGTTCGCGCACAAGGAGTGGAATCTCGAGCTCAGGCACGTGCAACGTGGCTACGGCCTTCTTTTCATCGCCCACCTCCGGCTTCTGCGCGTGGAGGATCTGAACATCGACAAGGTCTCGCGGCTGACGCGGTTTTATCTCGAGATCGACGCGCCGGACGATCCCGAGCGGGCGCGACGCGCGGCCCGCGCCCTCGTCGCTCAACTGCCGTTGGCGTCTCGGGCCGAGACGCCGAAGATCTAAACGGATCGGTCAACCTCGACATCCTTCCGGGCTCCTTTCCCCGCGACAATCGTGCGCGGGGTTGGCCCCGCATTTTGCATTATCGAAAAGTGGGGTAGGAAAAAGGGGGATCATCTTGGGACGTCGTCGTATCTCTACCGCACTTTCGCTCGCGCTCGCCACCGGCCTTCTCATCACCGCTTTCCAGAACTGCGGCCAAGGCTTCGCTTCGGATCCTGAAGTTCAAGCGTCACTCAATACCGAACCTGAAGGTCGCGATCCCGGATTGGTCGATCCCGTCCTTCCCGGATCTTCGGGCTTCAAAGCCGGCGACACCTTCAACGCGAAGTTGATTCCTTATGCGCCCAAAGGTCGCCTTATTGACGACTTGAAAAAGTACGCCGCGCTCACCACGCTGAAAGCGATCGCCGTCGCGCCTTCGGGCGTCGGTCTCGCCGTCGGCAATTCACGTTTCGAAAGTCAGGACGAAGCGAACCAGATCGTTCTTGAGTGGTGCCAACTGCTGGCGCACGACGAGCCTTGCGGACTCTTGGCCGAAGGCAACAAGTTCAAGTTCGACGAAGCGGCGTTCTTGACCCAGCAGATCTCGATGATCGATTCGGGCATGCGCGACGTGGACGTCGCGCGTATTCCCGGATTTCTGAAGTACTGGGAAGCTCTGTTCAAAGACCAATGGGAAAACTCGAAGGAAGATTACAACGCCATCGCCTTCGGCCTTTACGGGAAGGTCCTGCGCGGTTGGGGGAAATCCCAGGTCGAAGCGAATCGCCGCGCGCTGGAAATATGCGAAGCGCTCGACGAAAACCACTGTACGCTGTACGCCGAAGGCAACACCGTGCACTTCAACGTTTCGTCCTTCAACTTCAACACGACCGTGCGTCATTTGAAGTTCGCGCCGTTGTCTTTTTCGGCGGCGTCGATTCCATTCATCTCGGACGCGCAACGCGCGGCCTCGTACATCACCGGCATCCGCAAACTCGCGAATGACGGAGAAAAACCCGTCCTCGCGATCTCGCGCTACGGTCACTTGTGGGTTCAGTACGACAAAAACAAAACCATCGAGCAAAACGCCGCGGTCGCGTTAGCAAAATGTAACGAAGATCTGCACAAAGGCGGTAACGCCCAGCTCGGTTGCGTGGTGTACTCGCAAAACGACCAGGTCGTTTTGACCCGCGCCGCAATGACCGCCGCGAAGTTCTAAGCGGCCGCTCTAAAAGTCCTCGGCGCTTGCCCCCACGGGCCGGCGCCGTTAAGCTGACCTCATGAAAACAACGATCGCACTTCTGATCTTGATGCTGACCGCGGGCTGCACCAGCCCCTCCGCGCCGAAAGCCACCGGGGACTTCAAAGACTTCCGCTCCGAGTTCGCGCTCGCGAACCGCAAGCTCCACGAATCATTGAAGTTCACCACCGGTTTTAGCTTCATGTCGTTCGGTGAAAGTGCCTACCGCGAAAAGATGCGCGAACAAAATCCCGAGCTCTACCGTGAGCTCGAAACTTTCGATGAGCTGAAAGTGGGAAGCAGCCCGTCCTCATTCGTCGTCTGCGTGAAATCCGTCAAAGAGAACATCGCGATCTGCGACAACTCGGGAACCTCCGTCGTCGACCGCGTGAAGGTGACCACCCCGCTGCCGGACCTGCAAACGTTGATGGACGAGGTCCGCGGCCCCTGAGTCCCGGATCGAGACGACCGGGTTGATCATGTCAGCCACGCCCCCGCGCCGATCGGCGAAACTGGATTCACAGGGGGCAAGATGAACACCAAATCCTTCCAAGTCGGCGCATTGATCCTGATGGCGATTCTGATGAGTGCCTGCAGCCCGGTTCGTGAATCCGGCTTGATCACCGCGAATAGCTCTGCGGGACTGGCTCAAGATAACCTGCCCCAAGAGGGAATCACCTTCCTGGATTTGACCAGCACGAACGCGAGCCGCAACGTCTTCCGCGCACGCTGCGCTTCTTGCCACAACGAAAACACACCCACCGCCGGATTGAACGTCATGGATTTCAATGCCGCGAAAGCCAAGTCCGCACGGATCCTCGCGCGGATGCGCTCGAGCAGCAACCCGATGCCGCCGAATCGCCAACTGGCCGACGCCGAGATCCGCCAAGTCGAGGCCTGGGTGCAGGAAGGGCTGCGGTAACGTCTCGGAAAAAGACGGCATCACGACTGCTTCTTCATACCGTCATGAAAAGAAATACCGGATGCGCCGGCTTGGGACCGGCGTGCGTTTTTTCACCCACCCCACCCGTTTTGCGAGAGACTGATCGGGTTGCGTTGAGTAGCGCATACGGAGGAGACTTAATGTCGAATGTGATCCGGAGTCTGAAAACCAACGGCTATAATCTTGAGGAAGCTTACTTCCACAAAAAGGACCGCGAGCTGATCGAACAGATGCGCGAAGAAGCCAAAAAAGAGGAAGGCGCGAAGGTCATCGACATGGCCAAGTGGAAAAACGCGAAGTCTCCTCCCACGACGACGGAAGAAGCCCTGCCCACCGGGGGCAAGAAAGCCTCTTAAATTCGTTCCCGCACCTCGGGAACCACCTGGAGCGCCCCCCGCGGGCGCTCTTTTCATTGGCGGTCCTGTAAAAGCTCCCCGGGGGCTTTCAAATCCACCGCGAAGCTGCGACTCTCGGCCCATGATGTTTTGGAAGACCTTCGCCGTCGTCTTGAGTCTGACCCCTTCCGCATTCGCGAGCTCTTACATCATGGCCGCGCAAGCGCCCAAAGCCGAACGCACGCGACACCAAAACGCCATCGACTCCACGATCCCCGTCCACTTCCCGAAACAAAAATGCACCGGCGTTTTCGTCGGCCGCACGGGCGAGCTGCTGACCAACCTGCACTGCGTGGAGCCCTGCCTGCAGGAAACGCCCGCAACGCTCCAGACCGAAAAGCTCACGGACAGCGAGGTTCGCCTCATGCGTCCCACGAAGGAAGCGATCGGGCACCGCTGCCCGCTTCGTTTTGGCAAAAAGCTCGCTGACGGCAATGCCGAGATCCTGGCGATCTTCGGCCCCGGCTGGATCGAGCCGCGCGAAGCGCTGACCTTGATGGCCCTGTTCGCGCCCGAACAGGTCACGGAATTGATGTCGAACGGTTTCGAAGGGCGCGGCGATCTCGTGCTGGTGCGCCTGCGGACCGCCGCCACCGCCGCCGCGAACCAGGACGCGCGGATGACGTCCCCGGCATGCGCGGAGCTTTCCGAGGACCAACGCGATCCCGTCCCGAACGTCCTGGGACTGGCGTACCCGCTGCTCGCGCGCAAGACGGACAATCCTTTCGCGCCGCTTTTGACTTTGGGCACGACGCTGATGTGGACCCGCGGTGAGATGACCGCCGACGCAAACACTTACGATAAAAACGCCGAGATCGGCGAAGCGAAAGACGCGCTCAAGTGGATGTTCCCCGGCGGAACTCTGATGAGTTCCATCGACGGGGAAAAGGGCGCGAGCGGCTCCCCGGTTTTCGACGAGCTCGACCGGGTCGTGGCCATCGTGCGCTCCACCTGGAAAGCCGAAGGCACGAACTACATTCCCTGGCGGACCCAAGCCGTGGATCTGCGGGTGCATCGTTCCGCGATCACCCAAGCCTTGGGCGCGAACGCCTGCCGCTAAACAGACGCGGCCAGTAGAATCCAGATCGCGTAGCTCACGAACATCAAGGCCGCAAAGCGGTGGATCCACTTCATCGGAATCACGCGCGTGACACGCTCACCGAAAATGACGGCCAACCCGTCCGCGACGAGCATCCCGGCCGTGGTGCCGATCGTGACCCAGAACCAGCTTTGGGTTTGCGCCGCAAGGGCGACCGTGGAGAGTTGGGTTTTGTCACCCATCTCGGCCAAAAAGAAAACCACGAGGGTCGTCAGAAATGCGCCGTACTTGGCCGAAACTTCGCCATCGTCCTCTTTGTCGGGAATCAGCACCCAAATCGCGAACCCCAAAAAGGCGGCGGCCAGAACCCACGCCATCGTCTGTGGCGAAATCTGATTGCTGATCCACACGCCGACGCTTGCGGCCAGCAAGTGGTTCAGAATCGTCGCGACCAGAATGCCCATCATGACGGGAACCGGGCGCTTGAATCGCGTCGCCAAGACGAATGCCAAGAGCTGGGTTTTGTCGCCCATCTCGGTGATCAGAATCGTGATAAAACCTTGAAGTAAAATTTCGAGTGCGCCCACGGACTTTCTCTTTCGCTAAAGCTCGGATCGGACGCTTCGATTTTGAAGGAAGGGCGGGAGCCCGAATTCAAACGCGAAACGACACGGTCCAAACAAATTGAACTCATGTCAGTCTCGCGGAGGTTCCGTTGGAACCTTGTGGCGGCCGGGGGTTATGCCCAGTATGTCGACCGTCACTCCGTGGATTCAGGGACCCACGATTCGCTACTCCCTAACAATTCCAGGTGTAAACCAGTTGAGAGACCCCCGTCAAGGGATCGGTTGGTGATTGGACCACGGCGGAAAGTCGCCCAGATCGTATTCCGGGTTACGCCCCAAATCCAAAACGCGATTCCACTCTTCGATCATGAAGAAGTTCTCGTCCATGATCGCGCGACGGGCTTGGCTGCCCGCTTTGTAATCGCAGAGTGAATCGGGATCGTAGCTATGCGACGAACAAATCGAAACGTCCACCGCGCTGTCCATTTGGCGAACCCACTCCGCGACGGGCAAGGGTTTGTACTGATCCATCGACGGATCGAGGACGAAAACGTCGTTCCCCACGCGCACGACCGGGGCCACGTGATACCACCACGTCACCAGCCCATCGGGGTGGAAGTCCGTGCGCACTTGCAGATTTCCGAAGACGAAAATCTTGCCCGGTTTGGTGAGGCCCAGATTTCCGGCCTCCTCGTTCATCAACTCCGCACGCGCGAAACAGCCGTTGTCGGGGAACAGCCAGGTCAGGCGACGCGCGCGGCCCTTACCGTCTTTCAAGATTCTTTTATCGCGCACGTTTTGGAAAAGCTTCGCCAGGTCCGCTTCGGAAATTTCCGGAACGCGGGTCCAATCGGTGTTGCGATAAGATTGACGGACGTTGTACACGCTCGCGTTCGCGTGTCCCGTGTATTGGCTGAAGACTTCGTGATGAAGCGCCATCTCTTGAAAGCTGGTCGCCTTCGGGCGCACGGGTGAAAGCCCGCTGGGACCGACGAGCGCATCTTCGATGCGCAACGCGTGGGTCGTGAAACTCAAACTGGATGCAATCAGGAAAGCGACGAAACGACCCATTTTTCCCCCTCGAAAAAAGTGGTCTCTTTGCGAAGGGAGTTAAACCGAAGGGCGGATTCAGCGTCAAAACCGAAGTGGTTCGTTTTCGGTTTTGACTAAGGGCGACATCGCGCTTCCTTATGGAGCTCATTGCGGGCGCAAAGCACACGGGTCATTTGGGGGAGTTGCAGACGGCCCGCCAACGTCCAGGCGCTGATTCCGGCGGCATCGGCCACGCGCGGATCGGCGCCCGCCTTCATCAAGATCTCCGCGACCGGTGTATTCATGTCCTCCACGGCGAGATAGAGGGGCGTCCGGCCCGCTTTATCGCGGAGGTCCACCCGCGCGCCCGCCGCCGCAAGCGCCGCCACGAGGCGCGGCTCACCTTTACTGGCCGCGAAATGCAGAGCGGTCCAACCGTTCGCGTCCACGAAGTCGACCTGCGCCTTCGCGTCCAGCAACATCGTCAGCGGACCGGTCCGGGTCTTCTGCGCGGCGATCATCAAAGGCGTTACCCCTGCGGCATCCACGGGATCCATCGAGCCACCCGCCGCATACAATTTCGAAATCGCGCGTAAGGCGTCCCCGGTCACCGCCATGTGCAGCGCCGTTTGCCCATCACGGTCCTGGGCCCCGACACTCGCGCCGTTTTGCAAAAGCCATTCGACGACTTCGGCGCGATCGCGGAAGCTCGCGGTCATCAGCGCGGTCAATCCATCGTCGTTGCGCGAGTCGACCGGCGTCCCGCGCGCGACGGCCTCACGGACGGCCTCGACATCCCCCGCCGCCGCCGCAAGAAGAAGTTCCGCCTCCGGTTTCGGTGCGAGGGTCGCGCATCCCCCCAAAAAAAGAACGAGCCAGACGAATTTTCGCATGGTGGAATTCTGCGCCATCTTGGGGGATGTGGCTACCAATCTTGACGTTGCCGCGAACCGACGCGAGAGTCGCAAGAGGGGGTAAGCGCATGCAACGCCGAACCAAAATTTCAACAGCCGCGGCGAACGGAGAGTTTCTTTGGGTCGACGTCGTTTCGCCCACCGTCGAAGAAGTCACCGCGCTGGCGGAGGAGTTCCGCTTGCACCCCACGTCCGTACAGGACTGTTTGGACCCGGAGCACTTACCCAAGTACGAGAAGATCGGCGAGATCAATTTCCTGATCGTGCGGACTTTCGACGAACATTGCGGCGAAGAGTGCGACGAGGTTCAGGAGCTCACGCGGAAGATCGCCGTTTTCTACACTCCGCATTTTCTTTTGACCGTGCACCGCACGGATCAGGGCTTCGTCGAAAATATGCGCGAAAAGTGGGGCGCGGTCGGCGCCCGCAGCGAAGGTGAGGTTTTACCCGCGCTGCTTTACGAAATTCTGCTCGGGACGCTTGTTTCTTACGAGGCGCCCATCGACGCCGCGCTGAACGATCTCGAAAAGTTAGAGATGAGCGTTTTCGGCACGCGCGGCAGTCAGCCCTTCCACATCGAGAACGGCTACTATCTGCGCCGACGGGCGGCCGCGTTCAAACGCATCATCCGCATGACTTTCGACGTTCTGCCGAAGGTCGCGGCGACCATGGACAAGGTCCCCACCAAATACCAAGACCTGAAAGATGAAGTCGATTCGTTGATTTTTTACGCGGATGAGCTTCTCGATAACGTGAACACGCTTTTGAATCTGCACATCTCGCTGGCGTCCCAAAAACTCAACGAAGCGACCTACAGCACGGGTGAGGTCGTTCGCGTCCTGACCGTCTTCTCGGTCTTCGTTTTGCCTTTGAACTTGGTCACGGGAATTTACGGGATGAACTTCAAACATATTCCCGAGCTCGAGTGGGTCGCCGGTTATCCGATGGCGCTGGGGTTGATGGCCGTGATCGTGATCGCGATTTATGTCTACTTCAACCGGAAGGGTTGGCTGCGGCGCTAGGCGAAGCCGACGAAGAAGCCGGACCGGCCAAAGCGCTCCGAGAGCAGGAGGAACATCTTCGGTCGATCCGGCGGGAAAGGGCGAAGTTCAAATCAGACTGCTCTCTGAACTGATCTCGGAATCGGGGGAACCCCGAAAGGTCCCCCGATGAAAAGACTCAGAAGAAATAACCGCCGGCCAGGTAGAAGCCGCCACCGCCCGCATTGCCCGCGACGATGTTCTGCAAACCCAAACCGAGGTTGAATCCACCTTTGCTTTGGTAGTCGAAGCCCGCGTTCGCGACGAGCAGAGTTCCCGATGCGCCGACGCCGTTCACGCTCAATCCCCCCTCGGGTCCCGAGTAGGTGTTCTGCGAGATCGAAAGTCCCGCCGTGGGGCGCATCGCCCAATCGGTGAAGAAGTATTCCGCGCCCAGACCGATGGTCGTCAGTTTCGCTTCGCTGACGGTCAGATTCTGTCCGTCGAAACCGAAACCGGTCGCCACCGACATTTCACCGTGACCGACGTTCACGCGGATCCGGTCATTCACGTTGTAAGCGACGTTGAAACCCAAAAGTTGCGGGAAAGGACGACCGATTGCGACGTAAGCTCCCATTTTGTTGTCTTCACGAGCCGACATCACGCTTTCACCCGAGACCGCCGCTTCGCTGATCGAAACCATTGCCGTCAGGGCCATAAATGCCATTACCATTTGCTTTTTCATTGCTGCTCTCCTCTTAAGTTTGTTTCTGAAGATCCTGTTCTTCAGCGAAGAAGACCTCTTCTTCTGAACTCAAGATACCGAGTGGCTTCCACTTGAAATATAAATTCGAATTGCAATTTCGGGGAAAGAACTATACCTGCGGTATAAGAAGCGAGGGATTATGGCGCAAACGACTCCGGTTTTCTACGCCCACACCTGTTATAAGGCCGCGCTCAAAGAGACGGTCAAAGACCTCAAGAAGAAACGGCCCACGCTGACGCTCGCGAAGATCGCCGAACGCCTGCCCGTACAGGCGACCTTTCTGTCCAAAGCGCTGAACGACGAAAAGGCGCACCTGAACGAAGACCATCTCTTCAAGATGGGCCAGATGCTGGAGCTTCTGCCGGAAGAAATCGACTACCTTTTCCTGCTGCGCTCACAAGCGGTGGCCACCAGCCCCGAGCGGCGCGAGTTCCTGCAGAAGCGCATCGAGAAAACGCGCAAAGAAAAAATCCTGAGCGTCGACAGCGAAAACCAAAGTAACGCCCGGCTCGCCGAAGAAATGTCCTATCTGCTGAACCCCTACTGCATGCTCGTTCACGTCGCGCTTTTCATCGAGGCTTACGAGAAAAATCCGCGCAAATTGATGACCCCGCTCGGCCTGACCGAAGCGAAACTCAAAGAGTATCTGCTGACGCTCGAAAAGAACGAATTCCTCGTGCTGGGCAAAGACCCGTTCCAGATCAAAGAGGTGAAAACCCGCTATCCGCACTACGGCCCGGACCATCCTTTGATGCGGCTCCATCAGCAGGTGGTGAAGACGCATCTGATCCAGCGCCTGGGCTCGACGAACGAGGCCGACAAGGAAAGCTTCTTCGTGACCTTCACGGGGGACGACGACACATTCCAGAAAGTCAAAAAAAGATTCCGCGAGTTCATGCAGGACGTGCAGAAGCTGAGCTTTGACGGGGACTCGCGGCACGTCTTCCAGATGAGTTTCGACTTCGCGAAGTATTTCTAGAACAAGGCGGCGCGGCGGCGATTGATTCGGGCGCCGCCCTTCAGGAGAACGGGGGCGTTCACTTTTCACCCACCGGAGGTCCTCCGTGATCCGCACTCTCGTCGCCGCATTGGCCTTGCCTCTTTTGCTCCTCGGTTGTTCGAATTCCGGCTCCTCGGGCCCCGCGCGTCCCGCGGCCAGCCCCGAAATGACCAAACAAGCCACGCACGCGCTCAGCTCCGTACAAAAGCTGTTCGAGATCAAGTCTTCGTCGTCGAAGACCTCGCCCCGCCCTTCCCCCCGCCACATCGCGTGGATGGCGCTGGATCCGATCTTCCCGCCCGGCACCGGCAACGACACGACTCCCGGCTCGACTCCCGGGACTTCCAAGCCGGCGAGCCCCGACAAAATCCGTTTGAACGCGGACAACTCGGCCCGCAACATCGAAAAAGTTTTGAGCCCGAACGATTGCGTCTTCGACCTGCCGATCGACAAAGACCCGGGCACCAGCGCTCCCCCGGCAAACGGCGCCCCCAGCATGGACGTCGACATCAAAGATATGCGCGCCTCGATCAGCGGACCGAACTGCCCGCTCGAAGCTTTGATCGAAATCAAAGGCGGCAAGGTCGGCAACAACATCCAGGCCACGATTCTGATGAACCTGACCGCGAAGACCCCCGCGATGCAACAAGAGCTGCGCGCGAAGACGATCAGTCTGCGCGGCACTATCTCGGGCACCATCGTCCAAGGAAATGACCAATCGGTCGCGGCCGATGTTCGCGGGACTCTGGGCGGACAAGGTGAACTGCTGACCGGCGAGGTCTTCAGCACCGCCATCAACTACGGCATGAAGATGAATATGACCATGCCCGACGAAAACTCGATGCCCACGCCCCCGAACAACGGCGGCACCGGCTTCGGTCCTTTGCCGCTCGATTTCTTCAACATGGAGATGTCGCAATCGCAGCGCTACGACTTCGGCGACTCGGCGACGACGCTCGCGATGTCGGCTTCGATGAAAGGCTTCTCGGAGTTCAAAGAAAGCTACTCGATCAACGGCCGCAACGCGACCCGCGCCGAATTCGAAGAGTACGCCTCGCAAATCGCCCTGCCCGGAATGCAAGAGCCCGGTCCCGGTCAAGATTCGACCCCCATCGGCCCCGGTCCCGGCGGCGATCGCCCCGTGATGTGCACACTGACCGCTTACGATGCGCGCGAGACCTCGCTCCGCTCGCTGGAGGACGCGATCCACAGCGGCACCGCGATCCGTGGCTTCCCGCTGCAAACCCTGCGCAGCTGTAAAGACAACGTCACCACCGAATTCAAAGATCCCACGATCGGCCAAGTGCGCATGTCCGTGCAACATTCGTTCGATTACGTCATCGGCGCCGTCAGCGTGAACGGACGTCCCCACGACCTATACCTTCCCCGCGACTACGAATCGAAAATCGCGGGCGAGAACGCCGGCGTGACCATGCTCTTCCAGTGCCAACCGGTGGTGCAATGCGGTCCTTGATCGCGCTGCTTTTCCTTTTCGCCTTTATCCCCGCGCAAGCGATCGAAATCATCGATCCGCGTGGGGAGCTGGAGCGGCTGAATGACCGCTTAGGACGCCCGACCTGGGAGTCCGCCATTCGCTGCGGGGAGCGCGTCGGTTTTTCCCGCAGCGTCCTTCGCTGTGAAGCCAAGTGCTCGGCCCATATGTGCGTGGACACTTGCACGGACGCGCCGCCCGAGGCGCGCGTCTTCGACCTTGCCGTCGAGGACTGCACCGAGGACTCCGCGGCGATTTACGGCACCAATAACTTCGCCGCCGAATTCACCCGCGCGGATTTCGAACGCTCGGGCAGCTGGCTCGTTCCGCTGCTGCAAAATTTCGAACACTTTCGTCGTCCCGTCACCAGCATCGAAATCCAGTCGGTTTTTCACCGCACGGTTTCGCTGATCGAAAACGGTCAGCTGCGCCAAGAGTCCGGCGTGTCCGTCAATATCGACGTCCGCACGAGCGCAAGCTCCATGGGACAACTGTACCAGATCGTCTTTCTTCGCCGCCCCACGCTTCTGGAAAGCCTTGTCTACGTCGGCGACATGCACACGGATTTTTACCTGAAGAAAAAAGGAGTCGCCGGTGTTCGCTAGGGTTTTACTTGTCCTGATGCTGGTTTGGACGTTCATCGCTGGCGCCGCCCCCGGCAAACGTGGGGGCTGGGTTTCTTCGGGTGGCGAAGTCTTTTTGTTCGATCGCAATCCGTGGTTCGTGAAGAACGTGAATCAAATCCGCTACTGTTTCGTCGTCGATACGACGAGCGTGACCACCACCCGCGACGAAGCCCACGCCCGCTTCACGGCGGCGCTCGATTTCTGGCGCGATGAAATGAAAGTCGCGCGGATGCAGGCCACCCCCGGGATCGTAGAACTCGCGACCCAACCTTGGATCGAAGAGGCCTGCAGCGACGATGTCGATTTAAAAATCAAAGTGGGCTACGGCACGCTCGATCAAGAAGAAATCGACTACCTGACCCGCACCGAAAGCGCCACGGGCGATATCGTCAAGCGTGTCGAAACCTATATCGGCGTCAGCATCCGCAAAAGCTACGACCTGGAAAAGATGCGCGGCCAAGGCACGATCTTTATCGCCTCCGATCGCGGTGCCCATGCCTACGAGAACAAAGGTCAGCTGATCTCGCAAGCCTGGCAGAACCCCAAACTTCTGCAGTACGCCTTCATGCACGAACTCGGTCACGTCTTTGGCGTTCCCCATACCGGCACGGGTCTGATGTCCGAGGTTTTCCTGGAGCAGGCGCTCAGCACTCGCTTGAGCTCGTTCTATCTGAAAAACCCGATCCAACCCTTCCTGGCGCCGCCACTCGATTTCGAGATCTGCACGTTCTCGGGAACTTTCAATCCGAAATTCTTCCGTCTGCAAGAGGATCACGCCTGCTTGGTCTTCCAGAAAGATCCGGCGCCCAGCGCGGGTCCCCGCTGGAAGGTCTTCGCGAAAAAATACGCGACCTCGACCCCGGTGGAAATCGGCGACGTGAATTTAGAAGTTTCGACCGCGAAAACGCTGGGTGCTAAACCTTCGGTCACCATCCAACTGCCGGAACAGCAGCAGGTGTTCTCGGTTGCGGATCGTGGATTCGCGTCGTTTTTGATCGGTGGGATTTCGAAAGAGATGGATTACGAAGGGGCTTTCCGCGCCACGGGATCTTTGAAACCTTATCCCTTGTTCGCGAGCCTGAAAACGGATTCGGTGACGTTCACCGCGGTCGTCGACGGGAAACCGCTTCCGGTTTTGGTGTACGTCCCGCCGACGCTCATGAAAATTCTGATCGGGCTCTAACTCACTTCCAGCCGATCACTTCATAGTCTTTACGTTTCAGACAGTTTTCGACGTAACGATTTTTGAGGTGATCTTCTTTCGAGACGCCGACCATTTTGTTGTCGACGTACGCACCCGACGCGCCGACGCCGGCGCCTAAAGCCGCTCCGCCGACCGCATTGCCCAGACCTTTGCCCGAGAACGCGCCGATGAGTCCACCGACCACGGCGCCGGTCGCGGCGCCCTTCACGACTTCTTTTTTCTGAATGTCGGCTTTGTGACGAGCCAGATATTTATCCGCGCGCGCCAGACATTCGTCGATATCCTGTTCCGCGCGGGCTTCACCCACACGGGCCATTTTCGCGTTATCGTCCAGGATGGGACGACCGGAAGCGCAACCCGCTAAAGCGAGTCCTAAGAGAGATAAAGCGATGACCGAAATGAACTTCTGGGGTGTCTGCATAGGGGGACCTCTTGGCCCTCTCTAAGGCAAGGCCGAGTCCCCAACGGCCCCTTGATATTTAAGGGCTTTTCCGTCCTTGCCGATAAAGCCCCTGTCAAATTGCTCGACAGCCCGTTGGGTTGTCGACAAGCTGTAGGAATGTCCCGGGAGCGAATGACGTGAAACTGAAATGGACCTTGATCGCCTTACAGGCCCTGCTTTTGGGAGGTTTCGCCTTCCATCACTGGCGCACGGGACATCAGGTGGACGCTTACGTCCAAGCCATCACGGCGTTCGAACAAGAACAGAAGCGCAATCCCGCCGAGGCCCCAACGGCTTGGCTCCGCAGTCCCCTGCTCGTGCAGATCCAGGATTTCGTGAAGGCCAATGGGCCGACCCACGAACAGGAAAATACCGCGCGCTTGCGGGAAAACCCCTGCTTCGAAAAACTCGTGGCCCGCTTTTACGCCCAGGTCCGTTTGCAGGATGTGAAATCCGCGCTGAACGAGCGCCTCCTCATGGCGAAAGCCGCGCAAACTCAAACGCTCGGTCCTAAAACCGATCCGCCGGAAGGTTGGCTGTGGAAGCTCGCGGTCGATCACGCCCGCGGCGATCACAATTTGGCGTTCGGCTTGATCGGTGTCTGCTCGCTTCCCGGCTCAAATATCTCTTGGACCGAAGAAGAGGGGCTTCTCCGCACCGAACGGGATGAAGTTCTCAAACAAGTGCAAGCCCTGTCCCGCGAAGTGGCCTCGAACGCGTCGGAAGCCGAAGAGATCGAGTTCATCGTGAAGTCGCATCTGGAAAAGCCCGTCTGCCCGGCCGCGAGTTCGAAAATGTACTGGCCGCGCAGCCTGGGTCCGAACTACGCGATCTCGGCGGCGGCGCTTTCGAAAGAAGAAGACCGCGACGCGCACTATGAAAATGTCGTCCACTCCGCTTTCAGCAGCTGCCTGCTTTACCAAAAAGGTATGCCCGGTCCCGTGATCGAAGAGCTGCAAGAGCGTCTGCGCGGACTGCAACGCGCGGAACGGATGTGCCACTTGCTGCAAACCGCGCACGTGCAAGCCGACACGCTGAAGATGGAAGATTTCGATTGGACGGGCGGATCCGTGCAATCGCTCTTGAAAACCCTCGTCAGCGATCCCCGGATGTGTGAGGGGGGCGCCACCGATTTTTCCCCCGAACTGCAACCGCTGGCTGACCGCCTTTGCCCCGTGATCCGCAACCAAGCGCCGACCACCAAAAATACGCGCGAGCTCCTGATCGCCTCGCAGCAAGCCTTCATCGACCTGGATACGGCGCTCTTCGTGCGGATGCACCCGCAATGGCGCCTGACTCCGAGCTGCGATACGGCCGACGGCCGCGGCCGTTTGGCGGGTCTACTAAATTCGGCGATGAACGTGCGTTGCCCCGGCGGCTGGAGCCCCGCGCGCTGCGTGCGGGTCATGAAAAATCTGGAGAGCTGGATGCGTGACGATCTTTACCAAGCGGATCAAGTCCGTGCGGGCCTCACCTTCAGCCGTCTGCACTGCGCGGGCATGGGCCCGGGCGTCTCGCCGCTCGCGAACGCCTGCAAAGTGGTCGAGAATCCTTAATTTCTTTTAGGCGCAACGGGTGCGGGCTTCGTCGTCGGCGGAAGCGCCTTCGCGGAGGGAACTCCCGCTTTCCGCGCGGCGGGATGGGGCGCTGCCGGACGGACCGGCGCCCCCATATTCAATCTTACGTCAAAGCCACTGGTTCCACGCTGCTGAAAATTCGAAGGCAACTTCGCGTTCACCCGGGCTTCGAAGTCCGGGCCGAAAATGCACTGCGCGGCCAGCTTCCGGCAACGCCTCACTTGCATATCGCTGAACAGGAACACCCGGCGCTCGTGACCGTTTTCGAGGATCAGAACCCCCGGATCGCCGATCGACACTTCGTAATTCCCGTCATCCCATGCCCGGCGTGAGGCCGCGGCGTCGCGCTCCGAAACCCGCTCTGGCAATTTCGGCTCTTCGACGGCCCGCGCGGATTCTTTTGCCCGCGGCGTGACGAATTCCGTTCCATCCGGCGAGACGTTCCGCATCGCCTCGTGAGGTGGACGGTCACGCTGAATATGGCGGTAAAGGATCGCGCCGATCACGACCACTCCGGCCAAAAGAATCAACTGCCAACCACGATCCGAGGTCATAGCGGCACCAGAAACGTCATCTCGGACGCGAAATAGTCTTGCGACGCCTTATTCTGCAGGCGGCTGGAAATGAAGCTCGGGACCACCATCGAAGCCGCCAACTGTTGGGGAGTCTCGAAGGGAATGAAGGTCCCGCCGGGAATGACCGACGCGCTTCCGCGCACGAGTCGGAGCGACTGGGTCGGCAACTTCAACTCGTGACTTACGGTGAACGGAGTGTCCGCGGACTTACGGTTCATCCGGCCCAGAACCACGCGCGAAGGCTCGTCCTTCACCAGCTCGACCCCGATGAAAACGACTTCCACGCGGCTCATCGTCCCGCCTTTATAGAAAACCACGAAGGGGCCTTCTTTCTTCAGCGGATCGTCCGGGCGAAAAGTTCCGAACGAGTCGAAGTCCAAAGTGATCTTACGATCTTCGATTTTCTTGACGAGCGCAAATCCCGCGCCCGCCACCGAGCTGAGGGCGACGACGTCCCCCACCTTGATGTGTTCGGGCTCGCGATCCACGTACACGTAAGGCTCGTCCTTATTCAGGCGGTACAAACCGGGATTACCTTTGAAATCCGGTGTACCCGAAAGATCGTCCCCGATCGTCAGCGATTCCCCGGCCATTTCACGAATGAAAATGAACGTGACGTCGTAAGCCTCGGGGTTGTCCGCGGGTTTGACGAAGGCGCCCTCGGAAATCACGTGTTCGCTGAAGGCAAGGCCCCCGCCGTAAGATCCGGCGTAAGGCAGAATATCGGTCGAATCCGATCGTTGAATGTTGAATTCGGCTAGAATCTCGTTGGAAAGATAGACTTCCGACGAAAACGCCGCCGAGGCCCAAGTGGCCACCTGCGCCCGCAAAACCTTACGGTCTTCATCGAACGATGTGATCGTCTGCACCGAAAAGTACCGATCCAAAACGATCAGGGTTCCATGAACGAACAAGAGCACGAAGAAGGCCCCCATGACCGTCACGACCAACTGCTCAACGATACCGAATCCGGATTCACGCGATTTCATGGGCGAAAGACCCTCCGGAAAAGGAAGACTTGTACGTCTTTGATTTCGCCGCCTTCTTTCTTCTTCAGAAAGACCGTGGCCGTCACTTCGATGTAGGAAACGTTCATCAGACGATGGCCAGTTTCGATGGGCACGAACTGCCACAGATCGGTCCCCGGCTTCATCATATTGAACTCGAACTGAATTTCCGACTGGTCGGCCGCGATCTCCGCGATACTTTGCGCTTTACGCAGTTCATTCGTAGGGGCGCGCCGATCGAAACCGAAGATTTTTTTGAATCCCTCATCGTTGAAACAGGAATTGTTGATTTTGGGATTGAACTCAACCTCCAAGGTCGACTCCGAGCAGTTCGTGCGCAAGAATTCGAGCAGTCCCCCCTCACGCACGATGATCTGATTGACGTGCCCGAGCGTGATCCCTTCGAAACCTTCCGCATCGAGCTGGCGGCGGTATTCACCCAAGTTATCTTGGATGTTCGCGATCCCGCCTAGAATCATGAACAGCGTGAAAAGAAAAGCCGCCGCGACGGCCACCAACTGGATCATTCTTTTTCCGCCCCGCACATGGCGATGACGTCGGCAGAATTTTCGGTCAACTCACTCATCCCGATATCCGACTGCATGATGTCTTCGCCGTAACGGTAGCGCGGGTCCCACGCCACGACGATACCTGTCTCGTGTTTGCCGCCGTAGTAAGTGCGGAACGCCTTCGTCGGATCGGCGTCGTAGTTCGGACGGTAGGGCCCGATCTTACTGACGAGCTGTCCGAAGAAATCGCGGCCCGAAATCCCGCCGTTGATTTGCACGGTCCGGTCATGGACCGTTTCCGCGACGTGCGCGATGAACTGATTCGAGAACAGATAACCGTCGACTTCCTTCACGCGGTTTTTCAAGAAGGCCTCGCGATCCAATCCTCCCGCATTCACTTTCCCTTCGAGGAATCGGGAATCGACGTAAATCCAGGGCTGACCGCCATCGTCGGAAGAAAATCCGATATGCAGATCCGCACCTTCGAAGTTGTACTTTTCCCGCGGCATTCCAGCGGGCGCGTTGTTCAGGAAATACATAAACTTGTTCGGCACTGGGCTACAGCCACTCGCCGCGCTCCGGTACGGAACCCGTATCAGCTGGCGAATACAGGTCCTCTCCATACTCGGCCAGGTCGTCACGTCCGGAAGCAAATCGCACTGGGTGACCGTCTCGACCCCCGGGATACTGGCCGGTCCTTCCCAGGCGTCAAGATCCGTACTGACGGCGAACTCGCCGGGGTTGCCGCCCGTGCACGAGGACGTCTCTCCCGCCACGTAGACGCCGATGTTGCAGCGGAAATGCAGGTAAGCTTCGGGGTGAGTGCCGCTATGGGGGGGTGTCAAAGGACTGAAGCGTAGCCCTTGGCTCTTCAGACGTTCGTCTCCGGCGGTCCCGAACAGCGCGGGCTCCGTATAATCGCCCCATCCCTTGTAGGAAGAGCGGGTGAAGAAGTTGTTTGCCCCGGCATCGTACACGATGCCCGTGGCGTCCCCGCCGTAGCAGACCGCGTCCGCGGGATTGATGTCCGCGGCCGTGATGTTGTTGGTCAGCGTGGAAATGTCATTGTAAGTCGGCAGAGGATTATGCGGAATGGGGCCTTTGGGGTCGCCCGGCTTCGCGCTGGCTTCATTCACGAAAGGCGCCTTCGCGCGCTGGATGCACAGATCCAGACTGCGTTTGATCATCTCACGGACCGTGGGCTTGTCGGCCGTAGCGATGGTCCCCGGATCGAGGGTGGCGGAGTTCGGATCATCGATGATGCGAAGTTCGTCATAGACGGCTTTGTTATCGCCGAAGGCCGTCAGAAATCCGGTCGCTTTGTCGATATCGCTCAACATTTGGTCCGAATTCATCTCCGAGACGAAGCCGCGGCTGAAATCCGACATACTTTTCAACGTCGCCGGATTCCGGTAAGGGATCCGCGTGTTCAAGAGGACATTGCGGCGCCCGCAGGCGTCGGGCTGGACGTATTTCGCGTAGTCCGCGGCATTGAACGTCACCGCCGCGAATTGGGTTTCGGTGATCCAAGGCTTCGTTTCCCCGGTTTTGCGATCGATCACGTTCAGCGGCAAGAACAGTTTCCAATACGCTTCCGGAATGAGGTAGTTCATCCAGATCCGGTAAGCCTCGTATTTGTCCTCGACGGTCATCAACCACTCTCGCGTGGGCACTTCGATCTGCACGAAGCGTTCGTTCGATACGAAATTGTCGCTCCCGTCTTTCTGCCGGCAGGCGACCTCGACGTTCTCCCAGGGCAAAGTGAAGCAGATCTTCGTGCCGATCCGGTGCGCCTGCGACATCACGCCCGTCGCGCGGTGGACGTAGAGCTCTTCCCAATATTTCGCGATGTTTTGGGCGTCGGAGATGATCGAACTTTCGTTCCCGATCGAAGGGTCGATGAATGTCTTGCCGGCGACGTCCACGTACTTTCCCTCGAAGGGGAAAGGGTTCCCCATGATCAGATTGTTCGTGGCCAGCAGCAAGAGCTGATCCTTCGACCAAATTTCTTCGGCGATTTCACGTTCGACCGTGGGGTTCGTGATCTGCGCCAAACGTTCGACGTTCGCAAGGTTCGTCCGGTCGAAGATGTCGGCACGGTCGCTCGCGACTAGATTATCCGCGATGTAAATGTTCCGACCCGCGATCAATGCCGAAGGGCAAGGTTCGTCTTTGTCGTTCTTCGAACGGTATTTCCCCATGACGACGATATCGCCCGTCACGAAGACACGACCGCAAATCCGGAAAGGTTGGTCCCGCCCGTCGATGACCATGTTCCCGTCGATGACCGTCAAGCCCGTATCCTTGTTCGGTCCGAGTTCGTTGATCGTCTCGGGCCCCTCGGTCCACGTTTTCCCGTAGGGAATCCACTTGATCGCGCCGACCTTTTCGGTGACCAGAGTTCCGCGGGCCAAAAGCCGCGCCATCTCGGGATTGAATTTCGGCAGCGACCGCGAACGGGTGTTCGGATTCCAGGGAATCTCGGGACCGTCGTAATGGCTGGCCGTTCCCTCCAGGGCAAAGCCCCACCAGCGGAAAGTCGGCCACGGCACCCAACGGGTCAGGTTGATCGTTCCCGTGTCGAAAGCCTGGGGCTTGAAGAACGAGTCCGTCATCATCTCGGACATCGGCATCGTGCGGAACTCCCTCTGGGGGCCCGTGTTTTGGGTGCCCCATCGGCCCACGTCGAAACCGTCCAGCTCCGTCCCGTCGTCCTTTCCGTAGGGCCAACCACTTTCCGTGATGACGGGCTGGTTCACCTCTTTGGCGCTGAGCCAGTTGCCGTAGATCCGGCTCCCCATCCACTGGTTGCTCCAATCGCGCTGGCCGAACTCCGCGACGTTCCCGTAGACCTCACCCGGCATGAGAACGTTATAAAGTTTGTTGCCCGTGATCGCGTTCAAGAAGCCCGCTTTCACGCTGAGGCGCACACGGACCCGTTTCGGCAAACGCGTATCGACTTCTTCCATCCCCGGCTGTTTCACGGGGCAGACCGCAAGGTCCACGTAGCCGGTCGGATCCCGCGGCAGGGAAGACGAAAAGGCCTTCACCCGGTATTCATGTTCCCCCACGAAGAGCTTGCGGAATTCGGTCAATTGTTTCGCCGCATTCGCCGCCGCGATCGAGGGCTTGAAGATCACCGATTTTTGATCCGCTTCGGGGTTCGAAGGATTTTTGGCGTTCACGATCGACGAGACGCCCTTTTCCAGATCGATCGCGGTGATCGATTCACGGCGCATCAGCTCCTGCACCTGCACGGCCAGAAGTTGCTCGAGGAAAATTTCTTGATTCACGTTCTTCGACGAACGCGAAAGCAGGACCTGCGCCGCGACGGATTTCTGCGCGCGATCGGCGACACCGAAGAAATAAATTTGCAAGCCGCCCAAGAGGCCAATAATGACCAACACAAAAGGCATGCAGCAACCCCCCGCCCACGAAGTTTTGAAAAACCCGTGAACAGGATTAGCTTATCGAAACGACTGGAAGTTTGACAGATCTTCCCATTTCCGTACGGACCGGAGTCTCGATCAGAGACAAAGGGTGGCGATCTTAGGTTACGACGACCACTTGAGCGCCGAGACGAGCTCTTTCAACTGGCCTAGGTTACCGACGTAGTCCGTCTCGTCCTGGCGAAGCACCAAGAAGATGTTCGCAAACTTGTTCTGGGTGTGGAAAGCGGCCAAGTTCAGCGCGATCCCCGCCCGCGAAATCTTCGCTTCGCGGAAGTTCCACTGCTGCTTCGGTCCCACGTTTTGCTGCTCGCTCAGGACGTAAGACTTCGGCGCCTGCATTCCCTGCGGGACGAAGGTCAGGTCGACCCAACGCCAGGTGCTGGCGGGAAGGCGAGCGGCCCCGCGTTTCAAGGGCATCATCGTCACGTAAATGGAAATGACCCGGTTCTCGGATAACTTGCGTTCCAGTAAACCTTTGACCTCGAAGGGCAGGTTCTCGAAACGACGTTCGACTTCGGGGATCTCGCGGTAAGTCCAACCGTCCGGCACTTTACCGAGCGGAAACTTCGCGGAGTCATCCGACGCGAAAACCGCGGCGGTAAATCCCGTGATCAGAAAAAGGATGGCGAAAAATCGCGACATCAATTCACACCGTTCGTGGCGTTGGGCAGCTCCGCGAACTGCAAGGGAGCGTGACGGTTATGCGAGTCTTGTTGCGAAGAGAACGAATGGCTACCGATGCTCAAGCCGTTGTTACCGCGAGGGGTGATCGCGCCGTAACCCGGAAGCGACCACACGCCGCCCGAGCAGCAGAGGTTGCCGTACTTCTTCGCACCGTTCACGATCACGAAAAACGGACCCGAACCGGGATCGCGAAACTCGACCTTGTAGCCGAAGGGTCCGTACCACGTCTTGTTCCGCAGACGACTGACTTGCGAGCGCAGCGCCGAGGGCGAACAACGCCCGCCCGCTTCGGGATGGCTTTCGAGATCTTTATAGCTCGAGGCACATTGCCCGCCGCCAGGCGAGTTCGAACGCGCATAAGAGGTCGACATATAACTTGCGACGACCAGCCCCGCGACGATCAGGAGTTTTTGTCCCGTAGTCCGTGCTTTCATCGCTTTTTCACCAACTTGCGTCTTCATGCGTACCTCGCTCAGATGTGATTTCAAATTGCACATCGGAGGCCACGCCGAATTTCGCTGAACGCGCGTATAACCCCTGTCCAGTGTCCCATGGGGTCGACGGGCGTGATACGCCGTCAAGCGCCGTGCAGGCACCCATCAAAATCTTAGACAGGGCGAGAGTCGTACCGTTTCGGGAATAAAAAAAGCCCAGTGACAAGGAGGGGGCCGAGTCACTGAGCCATGCCCATTATTGAAGACTCAAGCTTGGGCGCACCTGAGACCGAATTTTGAAACCTAACCTAGCGCCGTTCGTTCGGCGTGCCGAACTCCATCCCGAAGCACTCTTTGGTTCCGATCCATTCGAGGATCGTGACCTTGAAGCGCACGCCGGGAGCTTCGCGATCCGTCGCCAAGAAACCGCGGGGCGGTTCGGCGGCCATACGGACTTTGAAGCGACGTTCGCCGTTCGAAGCCAACCGGAAGGTCAGCTCCATCACGGGAGCGCCTTGAGGTTCGTTGATCTGGGCGCCCGCTCCGACGACACGCATGGCGTGAACGACCAGAGTGTCGCCGCGCAGATAATCCGACAGCTGCGGGCACTCGACCCGAATCGATTCCTCGATCGCCTCGCGCATTTCAGGACGAAGCAGTCCGGCCACATCGTCCCACTCGATCATGGTCGAGCCGCGTTCGACTCCGTTCCCGGCGAAGCTCGTCGCTCCGATCACCAGAAACAAAACGCCGAAGCAGAGGGGAAGGAAGAACGACTTCATCATGCGCATGCCGCCGACTTAATCAAGCCGTTGGTCCAGCACAACTCTCATGTTTAGCGACACTCGCCCGATAAGAGACTTATGGATTTCGCGCACACCTTACGACTGCTACGTAAGCGCGCCGGGCACGACAAGGCCCGGGGTTTTCATTCGTATTTGAGCGAGCAAGGTGTCGAGATCAACTACGCCTACTACATGAAGATGGAATCGGGCCAAGTGTTGCCTTCCCACAAGGTGGTTGAACAAATTTCAAAGAGCCTGCCGGACGAAGACGGCGCGGCCCTCGTGCTCGCTTACTGCCGGTCGCAGTTTCCGTCGTCGCGACATTTGTTCCCCGCTCCCGAGAATGCCCCGCAACTCAAAGAGGCGAAACGCGAAGCCGCCAGCGTGGTCGCGGGCCCGGATCGCGGACGTGAGCTGAACCGGCGTCAAGTCCACATGCTCGCGCGTTCGAAGACTCACTACCATTTGTTCCTGACCGCGACCCTCGCGCGCAAGCCGCTCGCCGTGGAGGAACTCAAACGGGTTTTCAACTGGAAGCATCTGCAACCCGCCATTCAAGAGCTCGAAGCGGCCAAGGTCGTGCGTCTTCTTCCCGAAGGGCTCAAAACCTATTCGACCGAGCATCAGTTCCCTTCCGCCACGGATTTTCCGGAACTGAAGCCCCTCTACCGTCAGTTCGACGAGTGGGATGAAAGCTTCGCCGAAGATTTCGAATTCGATTCGCGTCTGGATAAGATGCTCATTCGTCGTATTTCTCCGCGCTACTTGAACGTGATCGAAAAATCCCTCGACACGGTGTTGAGCCTGGTGCGCGCCTCCGATGAGCTCGAAGACAAACACAACGAGGATCTGATCCAGATCCGTCTGTCGCTGAAGTCCGGGCGCCTTCCGGGATAGAAGGTTGTCAAATCCGCGGACCGCGATTAGGCTTCCGGCTCATGAAAACCTCCGTTCGCATTTTGTTGAGTTTCTCGGCGATGGCCGCAATGACTTTGGCCGTGACCTCGTGCAGTCTTCTGGAGCTCGCCGTGAAACGCCCGGAAGTGAAGCTCGATCAGGTACGGGTCACCAATCCCGGTCTGCGCGACTCGACTTTGATGTTCGACCTCAATGTCACAAATCCCAATCCGACCACGCTGAAAGTGGACGGCATCGACTACAAACTCGTGCTGAATGGAAAACAGTTCGCCGAAGGCGTCTACGACCAAGTCACGGAGCTTCCCGGAGAGCAGACGGTGAAGGTCTCGCTGCCGATCAAAGTGGAATACGCCCGCGTTTTCGATTCGCTGATGAGCGCGCTGCAAAAGCCGGAATCGCAGTACATGCTGCAAGGCTCGGCGCGCTTGGGGATTTTCACGATTCCGTTTAGTAAAGACGGAACCATCAAATGGCAGGGCGAGTAGTTCACTCGCCCCTTCTCTGATTACATGGTCTGATTCGGATTGACGGGAACCTCGGGCGTCGCCGTCGGCGACAGCTGTTCGGGAGTCGGCGCTCGTTCGTTCAACTTGTCGATGGCTTGTTGGCCGCCGACTTTCTGTAAACGATCCGGACACTCGTACTGCTTGTCCAAACGCGCGTTGAAGAACATCCCCGATTTGTCGAAACGCCACGGCGGATAGGGATAGAACGTCGCGGTCACGCAGTTCCCGGGACGGGTTGCGGCCCACTGACGGTTATCCGTTTCGGCCGTGATGATTTCGCCATCATCTTGACGAACCGAGATCGAAAACGACAGCAGCTGGCGGCTCATGTCGCCCGCGTTTTGCGCCGACTGCATCAGCGCCACGTTGAGCTGGGTGTTTTGCACCTGTTGGAGAACCCCATCGACCTTCTTCGAGAAGATGTAGGGATACCACTGCACCACACCGTAGCCGACGATCACGATCACGATCGCGCCCACGAACATTTTGATAAAACGACCGATGGCCCGCATCGCGTTCTGACTTCCGTCCTTCACGCCCACGTTACGCCGCCGGAGTCTTCGGACCCGCGCCCGAACGCAAACGATTGATGCCTTTCACCAACATGAAGACCGCAAAAGCGATGATCGTGAAAGTGATCAGGGTCGTGATGAAGTTTCCGTAGTTGATGGTGACCGCGCCGGCTTTCTGCGCGTCCGCGACGGTCAGGTAAGGCGCGGGAGTCGTGCCTTCCTTGATGAGCAAAAACAAGTTCTTGAAATCGACGCCACCGATCAGCAAACCAATAGGAGGCATGATCATGTCGGAAACGACCGAGTTGACGATCTTACCGAACTCCGCCCCGATGATCAGACCCACCGCCATATCGATGACGTTTCCCTTAACCGCGAACTCGCGAAACTCTTGAACGATTCCCATTGAATGCCTCCGTTTTAAACGACCTTTCGAACTAGCGGAGAAAAGGGCCGAAATCCAGGGCTAACCCTACAGATCCCTTGGAGTTTTGTGGCGCATCAAGGTTTGCACTTCACGGCACTGTGGCCTACCTCCACAGCAGCTTAATGCTAACTGAGGAGTTACGAATGAATTTCCGTCTTTTGCCTGTCGCATGTGCATTCCTTCTGTCCGCGGGTCACGCGTGGGCGCAAGATTCGAAACAAGGTTGGTCCAACGAAGCCGAACTCGCTTTGGTGACCACCTCGGGAAATACCGAAACTGAATCCTATTCGGGAAAACAGAAAACCACTTACGTTCAAGATCTGAACTCTTACGTTTTGAGCGGTCGTTATCTGCAAACGAAAACCGCGGGCGTCGAGACCGCGAAATCGTGGGACGCTTCGGGTCGTTACGAACGTTCGGTCAGCACGAACTGGAGCGCCTTCCTGCAGTACGGGGCAGAAGCCGATCCTTACGCGGGTTACATCCAACGGGACAACGCCGATATCGGTGGCAAGTACTTCATCTTCAAAGAAGACACCCTGAATCTCTTCACCGAGGCCGGTTATCGTTCGACGAACACGCAGTTCGCCGGCGCGCCCGCCGCGACTCCCCCGGTTCCCGGAACGGTCACTCGCGAAAACTTCGGTCGTCTGTACGTCGAGTACGCTCAGCAACTCAACGAGACCCTCTCGGTGAAATACTGGGTCGAGTACCTGCCCAACTTCACGAGCTCGAACGCTTACTTCGTGAACACCGAGCCCTCGGCGACCGTCATGTTGTCGTCGATCTTCTCGTTGAAAACCGCATACCTGATCAAGTACCGCAACGAAGTCATCCCCGGCGCCCAGTACGCCGATAAGACCTTCACCACTTCGATCGTCGCGAAATTCTAATTTCGCGCTTACAGACCAGTCGCGAAATTCTAATTTCGCCGCCGGAATCAAGGCCCCCACGCGGGGGCCTTTTTTATTTCTCCTTCACGAGACTTTCGTTCCCCTTCTTGGACGACTTCGTGGATACTGTCCGCGTGAAACAAAATGCGCACGACAAGTTGAAGTCTTGGCTGACCGCCCATGGATACGCATACGCCCAAGCGGTGACGCCGCTGGATCGGTTGCTCCTGAGCTTAAGGATCGTCGACTACCCCTTCATGTTCAGATCCGTTTGGCACCTGTTCTGGTGTCTGTCTCTGCAGTTCACGTTGATCTCTAGCCTACTCGTCATCACCGCCTGCCGGATTTTCCCTGGGGCCTGGATTTGGGAACTGATTCCCGCGCCGATCCTGCTTTTGTGCCTGGCGGTTCAGATGTGTTTCGGCCTGATGGCGTTTTGGATTTACCCCCAGTTCAAAGAGCAGGGGATTCCGGAACGCGCCTTCTTCGAACGCGAATAAACTCTACTTCACGCCGAAGTCGATGTGGCGCAGGATTTCGATGGTGGTGTCGCGCTGGCGCGGCCCCCCGGGTGCTTTTTGCGGCTTTAGATCTTTGGCATGACCCGCGAAAATATAGTCGCGTTCGCCTTTGCGCACGACTCCCACGAACCAACCGAACATCGGTGCCGATTCTTTCAGGCACGTATGACCACGGACGCAACCGGTTCCGGTTTTGCCCCAGAGTTCGAAGCCGAGACCTTTCGCCACCTCGATCTTCATCACCGCCCGTGTCTGCTCGGCGGCTTTCTTCGAAACTTTCAGTTCGTGCCGCCAAAGGCGTTTGAGAAAGTCGATTTGCTCGCGCGCGGAAATTTGTAAAGTCGAAGAGACCCACGCGTCCTTGAGTCCTCCACCGAAGTCCTCATTCCCGTATTTGAAATCTTGGAGGTACGTCCCGATCTTCGCCCTTCCGATTTGCGGCATCAGCCACTCGGTCACCCACTTCGCCGAAGCGCTCATGAAGCTCAACGGCGTGAGATCTTGATCGATTTCGGCGCGACCGCGTTTCACCCCGTCCCAGGGAATGACTTGTCGCTCGTCCTTGAAGACGCCCTCGTTGAACGCCATCAGCGAAGCGGGAATTTTGAACGTCGAGTACGGAGACCGCCGCTCATCGCAAAGCGCGACATTGTGCTCGGTCACTTGCCGATTCGTTTGCAGCTCAACCAGCAGGAAGCAAGCGTCACGGTCCTGAAAAAGGCGTTGGTAGTCCGGGCGAGCCCCCGCGGTCTTCGCGCACAATCCCAGCAGCGCGGGGAAGACGATAAAACTCATAAAACATCGGTTCATCCCGATAGAGTTCACGTTCGCGGTGAATTTGGCTAGCGTTTGTTCCGCGATGCCGTGAGACTGAAATCCACGCAGGAGGTGACAATGTCGCAAGAAAGCCAAGAAGTGACCGCGCTACGCGAATTCTACGCGGCCCTCAGTCGCAATGACATCGACGCCACCTGCGCATTTTTGGATCCGCAGATCTACCGCGTCGAATTCGAAGGGGCCCCAAACTCGGGAACCTATCGCGGCCTCGAGGCGCTCCGCGAGCACATCGCGAGCGGTCGAAGCACATGGGCCGAAGGCGCCTGCAAGCCCGAAGTCTTCCACACCACAGGCGACAAAATCCTGGTGGACGTTCACGTCCACGTGCGCCTGCACGGCAACGAAAAATGGATCGACGGCCGCGTCGTGGACGGCTTCCGATTCGTCAACGGCAAGATCACGGAGTTCCACTCCTTTACGACCGCCGAAAAAGCCCAGGCATGGGCGGGAACTCCGACGAGCGCTACTTCTTCGGAGTGATGGATTTCACCGGACTCACTTTTTTGCGCGGTTTTTCCTCACGCGTTTTTTTGTCCTCGACGTTTTTGATGTAACCGTTTTCGGCGGCCCAGTTCGCGATGTGGAGCTTCGCCAAGACGTGATCCCGCAGTTCGACTTGTAGCCACTGTTGAAACTCGGCGTCCCGCTTTCCGGCGTGCAACGCATCCAGCGCACGAAGGCCCAAACCCGCATCAAGGCGATGACGCTCGAGCAGGCTCAGAAGCTCCATTTCCTTTTTGGTGGGTTCGAAGTGGGTCTGCGGATTCTCGGTCTTCATCGTCGACGGAGTCGACGCCTCGGGCGGGCTCGGTGACGCCGCCGTCGCTTCCGCCACGGCGGGCGCTTCGATTGGCGCGGCGGTCACGTCCGACGTCTTCGCCGCTCTGGCAGTACCCGTCGCGGCGACTTCGGACGCGGCAGGGCCTGCGGCGGGCTGGATGCCCACGCGTAGACCGTAGCCCAAGGCCGCGATGAGCAGGATCACGGCCGAAAGAACAAGGGCATTTCGTTTGTTCATCAGAAGGGCACGGATTGCACGTCGATGACGTCGCTCGCGGCGCCCGAGTTGTCCCAGATGTCGTGAATGGAGGTCGCCATGACGTATTCCCCGAGCGCGACATCTTGCTCAAGAATTTGCAACGTGGTCGTCGAAGGCGAGATCGCGATCGGCGTTTGGCGCACGAGCAGCGGCGAACCTCCGGCGGAATACGTGCGACGGATGACCGGCGTAAACGTCGCGCCGCCCGCTTGGGCGAAATAGCGCACGGGCACCGATCCCACTTGCCCGTTCGTGTCGACGATCATGACATTGTTTGCGTCGTCCTCGTCCGGCGACATCAGCAGGAACGCCAAATACTCGGTCGCGCCGTCCTGCAAGAAGCCGCGGATGCGGTAAAATCCGCCGATGGGTGAACCGTCGGGCTTCAGGCCCGGAATCATCGAGAACTCGACCGCGACGGGGCTCGTGGTCGTACCGTTCGAAACGACGATCCGTTTTCCGTCCCACGGGAATTGGTAAGTGTCGCCATTGTTCACGAAACCGTGCCCCACGACGCCCAGGTATTCCGTGAAGGCCGGTGAGGTGCGCGAATACAAATAAACCATCGCCTGATCGGCGTCGGCATCCACCACCGTGAACTCGACGGTCGGCGGATTGCCGGTCGTGGCCACCGGGTTGTCGACCGTCGTCGTCACCGTGGGCGGCGTGTGATCCGCCTCCGCATTTTCGCGGATCTTGTCCAGAACGCTCGACCAGTTCGTCGCGTTCTTCCATTGAAAGCCGTTGTACATCGCTCGACGGTAGTTGTTCCACGCCTCGCCGATGCCGCCTTCGATGGAAAGACCGATCTGCACGCCGTCTCGGTGCGTACCGAGAGTGCTCGCCATGATCGCATCGCCGAGATCGCGCAACACTTCATCCGCCGCGGCGGCGACGTTGGCGTCGCCCGCGACTTTCAGCATACGCAGGAAGTGTCCGGCGTCGCGGTAGCTCGACGGCCGACCGTAAGTGCCGCCCGTCCCGTACGTGGGATTCGAGTGGGTCAACTGCTGGGTGATGCGACCGATACCGAGCGCGCCGCCGACCAAGGCGGAAGTGAGCTTCGCCGTCGACGCCGCCACTTTATCCAGCTTCGCGGTTTCAAGGCCCATCTGCGTGCGCAAATAGAGTTCGGGCACCGAAGCCGTGCGGTGGTGCGCGTCCCAGCCCGCGATGATCTCGGGAGCCAAGGTCTTCACGTCCGCCGTCGGACGCGCGACGAAGCTGTTCAGCGCCGCGGTGTAATCCCAACCGGGTCCGAAATCGATTTCCGCGCTCGCGAAGAAATACTGGGCCAGATCCTTCAATTCGAACGCGACCTCCAGGTTGCCCATCAAGCAGGTGTCGAAGGCCAGGAAGTCGAATTTGCTCTGACGGATTTTCCGAGCAACGTGGTGACCGCGCTTTTCACGTCGGCGACGGTCATCGAGGTCGGACGCACGGTTCCGTTTTGCGTATCGCCGCCGTAACCGCCGTCCCAGGCACCGCCGTGATCCCACAGCACCAGGCCGCGTCTTTTCGACGGGAACTGGTTGAAGGCCTTCTGCGCCAGATCGACCATCACGTTCACGTCGTCGAAGTTCTGCTCGGGATAAGTCGCGATCACCCGCGACTGTCCACCACCGAGAATTTCGTAAACGACGGTGCCGTCCGGATAATTTCCGGTCGTTCCCGGAATGTCCTGTGACGAGTCGTAATCGATCGCGGCGATCACGCGCACTTGGGAGGAAAGATTCGCGGCTTCCATCTCGCGCAAATCGATCAGCATCGAATTCGACAAATTGTGATCCGCGTGACCGTAGACGAAGATCGTCCACTCCGCACGCTCCTGCGAAGGCAAACTGGATTCACGCGTGCACGCTCCCGTGAAGAGCGCTAACGAAAGAAAAAAGACTCCAAAAATCCCACGCGGGAATGTGCGCATGCCGCCTCCAATGCGATGTCGTTCGGTCCGCTCATTCTAGCGTGTGCGTGGAGTTTTTCATTCGACGGCGGTGACTTCTGGTCTTCCGCTCAGGAGTGATTCAAGGTGTCACGAATTAAGAAACCCAAAAGAAGAAGGAAGCTCCAAATCTTGATCGCAAATTTGAATATAAAAATGAGGGATCGTGACGCCCGGGCAACTTCCGCGATGGGCCCGAGAAGTGCAAATCACCCAACTCAAGCTCCTCAAAGACTCTCAGTCGTCGAAATGGGGTTGCTGCCGGTCCGAAAACCGGAGAGCTCGCCAATAGATACTGAAAATCAGGTATTTAGAAGGGTCTCCGGCGCCGTAGTACAACGAGGACGAGGAGGTGATATGAGCGAAAAAGCAAGAGTACCCAAAAAAGGAGCCGGAAGACGGCTGGCGGAAAGACTCAAGGAGTTAGGCCAGCAGCCGCCCCCCGAGGAGCTGGTTAACAAAATCAACCGAGAGGACAAAAAGAAAGTGGCCTCTCCGGTTCGCCCCGTGTCGAAGGACTTGGATGCGCAATGAAGATTATGAAAAGCCTGGAAGACCTGTCTCGGCATTTTGATGAATTGGGCGAGCAGCCCAAATGCCTCGCCGATACGGGCTTTCTTTATGCGCTCGCTTACGATGATGACCGGCTTTTCAATCAGGCGAATGATCTGCTCGACTTGCTTTCCGATCACGACGTCTCGCTCTACGCAAACGTCATCAGTCGAATGGAATTTGTTGATTTGATTTTCCGTAAGCAAGTGACCCAAGGTTGCATCCGGCTTTTCGGCACGCTCAAGAAGGAGTCCCGGGATCCGTCGATTTTCAATCTGCTCAAAGATATTCGCGATCAGGACACCGCGGCCCGACGGCAGCAGCAGTCTTACAAAATTGACGAGCGCCGCCTCAAGAAACTGCGGAAACACTTAGACCAAGCCTACGACATCGAAGATTGGAAAGAGTTCTGCAAAAAATTTGTCGGCTCGATGCTCGTCAATGAATGGACGATGATCGAAGAAGACCTCGGTCTCAATTTTATCGAGACAATGGAGGGTCGTATTTCCGATTTATTTGACACGCCTTTACGATGGACGGACATGGTCAACCTCATGGGCGAACATGGGCTTCGGGGGCCAGATGCGATGATCGTGAATCTGTTTTCCAAAAGCAAATTTCCAATCTTCATCACAACCGACAGCGATTTCGAGTCATGCTTTTCGGATCAACGGGTTTCCGCGGCTTCCGACAAAGTGATTTATCTTTTGTGATCGGCGTAGGTATTACGCCAAGTCGAGCGCACTCGAAAACACCATGAGAAGAATGATATTTCTGAAAATCTTGGTTCGAAGACTTGAAACTTGGTGCCCGAAAGAGGACTTGAACCTCCACACCCTTGCGAGTACTAGAACCTGAATCTAGCGCGTCTACCAGTTCCGCCATCCGGGCAATTGGATGCTTCTGAAGAGCGGTGAGAGTGCCGCCCCCCGAACCCGTTGTCAAGGGTCTGAAATCCGCCTCAGGGCGAAAAAAACCAGGTCAATTCGTGCTTATTTTGGAAGAGGTGCACGAGTTGCGAGCGCGGCACCTGCGCGAACTTCATCAGGGTTTCGTAGTCGGTCTCGCCCTGGAATTTAATCGTGCAGAGCATCTTGGGCGGTCGCGGAAGCGCCAGCCAAGGCTGCACCCAGTCCCAGAGCTTCTCGGGATAACAAATGACATCCGAAAAGACCCAGTCCATCTCGGGTAAACGCCCGGGATTCCACTGAAAGCCGTCGCCCTTTTCGAAGTGAACGAGCGGATCTTTCATGAGCGCGGGGGCCAGCTCCGCCCGATCCGTTGCCCAAACTTCCGCCTCCAAAGAACGGAGGACCGTGGTCCAACCGCCCGGGCTCGCCCCCAGCTCGAAACATTTTGCCTTCGGAATCGGCAGTTCGCCAAAACGGTGGAAGGACTCCCAAAGCTTCAGGTAAGCCCGCGATGGGGCCGTCTTGTCCTCGTTAAACACCGGGCCGTCGAGCGGCAAACGCGGCCGGACCGCGCCCGACCACGCCAGGTGATTTTCGTCGAGCATCAAAAATCCGCCAAAACTTTCCGTGGGCGCAAGCGACTCGCGGAAATCGCGCCAAACTTTCGGATAACCGCGGAGCTTCTCTTGAATGAGTTCGGCGCGGCGGTGCGCTGCGAGCGAGGCCGAAACGTAGCGACGCGGGCTCTGTCCGTCGTCCAGAAACTTGGCGGCCTGCCCAATCGAATCGAATTTCAGAAGCTGCAGATGATGCCAAGTCGAACGCGCCCACGCGAGCGTCAGCGGCGCCTCACGCGAAGGGGAGCGCACGATCAAGTTGCCGTCGAACTCTCCCCAAACTTCATCCTCGGGAGAGCGTCGCTTGTCGAACTCTTCACGCAGATCGCGCGCGAAATCCGGAACCGCCCAGAAGAGCGTGATATTTCCGTCGGCGGCGGCCAAGACCCGTGTTAGCATTTCGGATATGCGGTTGCTCACTCAAGCACAGTCCCAAGAGCTCGATCGACGGTCAATGACCGAGTTCGGACTCACGAGCGAAGAGCTGATGGACGCCGCCGCCGAAGCGGTGAAACGAGCGGTTTTGGAAAATTCCACGGAGTCCGTGGAAAAATCGCTCTTCCTGATCGGCCCCGGCAACAACGGCGCGGACGGCTGGCTCGCGCTGGCCAAAATCGGCAAAGCCCTCGCCGGTCGCGGACTCGAACCCAATTTCAGCGTCTACTGTCCGCAAGAAGGCCAAAGCGAAATCTGGCACACGCAAAAACGCCGCGCCGAAAGCGTCGGTTTCACCGCGATCACCGAGCAAGATATCTGGAGCCGCGAATGGCATACCGGGGTCATCGTCGACGCGGTCTACGGCACGGGACTGACCCGCGACATTCCCGAAATGTGGGTGAAAACTTTCCGTCGCCTGCGGCGCGCCCGCGCGCTTTGCATTTCCGTCGATGTTCCCAGCGGTCTGGACGCGGATCGTGGCATCCCGCGCGGCTTCGCTTTTCGCGCGCAACTGACCGTCACTTTCGGCGCCGCCAAACCGGGACTACTTTTGATGGAAGGCCCCGCCCACGCCGGTAAAGTGCGTATCGCGCCCCTTCTGTACCCGAAAGAGCTTATCCGTGAGGTCGCCGCAACCCACTCCGCTTTCGGCCAACGTCGCGCCGAACACGCCTTACCCGCGCGACCGCTGACGGGGCACAAAGGAAATTTCGGCAATGTCGTGTTGATTTGCGGAAGCCAGCGTTTTCGCGGCGCCGGGATCCTGGCCGCCGAGGCCGCGCTCCGGGTCGGCACCGGATACACTTACGTCGTCGCGGACGAAGACGTTTATCCCGACATGCTCAAACTCCCCGAGGCCATTTACCTCGCGCACGATGATCTCTTCACGCGTGAGTTCGATGTGGAGAAATCGGTTTTTGTCGTGGGCCCCGGACTGACCGATTCGGCGTTCATCGCCAAAGTCATCCATTGGCTGAGCGAAAGAAACGCGCCGAAAGTGATCCTCGACGCCGAGGCGCTCAACACCTTACCGGTCGTCGAGATCGCCCGCCCGCTTCCGTCGGGTTGGGTTCTGACTCCGCATCCGGGCGAGCTGTCCCGCCTGACCTCGCAAAGCGCGGTCGCGATCAATGAAGACCGCTGCAAAGCCGCGCGCATTGCCCAAAATCGCTGGGGCGGCGTCGTCGTCTTGAAGGGCTTCCGCACCGTGATCGCGAACGAGTCGGGACATCTTTCAATTTTACTATCGGGAAATTCGGCGCTCGCCAAAGCCGGATCCGGCGACGTGCTCGCGGGATTACTCGCGGGTTTGTACGCGCAGATGAATTCGGCCGCCGAAGCCGCGGGGCTGGCTTCCTACGTGCACGGCCGCATCGCCAGTCAACACGTTCGTCGAGGTGGCGATC